>JAUIEL010000400.1 GCA_030428825.1 bacterium | reverse complement strand
TCGTCGGGAAGGCGGGGCGCGGCGAGTTCCTGAAGCGGTCGCCGCGGACGTGAGCGCCGCCGAGGACGAATTCCCTGCGTATCGCCACGGCGGCGCGCGCGCGCTCGTCCTCCTGCACGAGCGCGAGCTCCGGGCGTTCCTCGCGGCCTGGCGCGCCGCGCGGGCCGCCGACCTGGCGCTCCCGGCGTCCGACGACCCGAACTACGCCTCGCTCGATCACCTCCTCCAGCACGTGCTCCGCTGCGCGGGGAGCTACCTGACCTGGGCGTGCGAACAGCTCGGCCTCGACGCCCCGGGCGTCCGCGCGGCGCCGCCCGTCGAAGCGATCGCCGCCGAGGCCGACGCCTACCTCGAGCACGTCCTGGATCGGTGGCGGACGCCGCTGAAGGACCTGACCGAGGAGGCGAGCGAGCACCCCGAGTACCCCTCCCTCTGGGGACCGCGCTACTGCATCGACGCCATGCTCGAACACGCGGTGATGCACCCGATCCGGCACCGGTTCCAGCTCGAGTCGCTCCTCGAGGGTCGGTGACCTCCCGCCGAAGCTCTCAGCCGCCGTCGTCCCGCGTCAGGACGACGCGGATCGGCTCGGCGCCGTCCGGTCGAAGGAGCTCGATCGTCGCCGTCTCGTAGCCGTCCGCGGCGACGTCGAGGCGGAGCGGATCGGCCGGCAGCCGGATCGGGACCGTCGTCGCCTCGCCCTCCGCCGAGGCGACCGGCCACCAGCGCGGCTCCTCCCCGGCGTTCGAGACGTCGCGGCGCGCGGTCACGCGGACCGGACCGTCGATCGCCCACGCCGTCCCCGACGCGAGCCGCTCCGCGAGCTCCGCCGTCGAGATCGCCGTCGCGACCGCGTCGCCGCCGTGGACGACGAACGTCCGCTCGACCCACCGCACGGGATCGACCACCCACTCGACGACCCCGTCGGACGGGGCCGTGAAGTCGAAGGCGCGACTCCGCTCCGGCCCGTTCCGATACGAGGCGACGACGACGGAGCACGGTCCGCCCGGGACGTCGAGCGCGGCCACGATTCCGTCCCCGTCCGGCTCGAGCCACCGGGCCGCCGAGAACGTCGCCGTCCGTTGGGACACCCACTCTCCGTCGCGATCCCGCACGGCGAGGCGAGCGTCGAGCGCCGGCTCGCGGTTCGGCAGGAGGAGCCGAAACCGCACCTCGCGACGTGGCACGAGCCGGACGTCGAGGAGATGGTCCCCGGCCGCATATGTGCGTTCGGGGACGACGTGGCGCGCGTGGTCCGGCGCCTCGACGACGATCTCGATCGGCTCGCCGGCCGGGTAGCCGGCGCGCTCGAACCGCCCGTGGTGGTAGCGGTGTCCGGTGCCGCTCCGGGACAGGAAGTACGTCACCTCGAACGCCTCCACCGGCTCCCCGCTGAGCGCGTCGCGCACCGTCCCGACGAACGCCACTCCCCGGAACGACCGCGAGTCGAGCCGCAGCGTGACGTCCGCCCCCGGGCGCACCTCGACGGTCGGCGAACGGATCCACGGCGTCTCCCAGAAGTGCTGCCGCGCCGCCACGAAGAACGTCTCCCCGGGCGGCAGGATCGAGAGCATGAACCGCCCCTCGTCGTCCGTGAGCGCGTCCACCAGGGGGACGTCGAAGGGGGACGCGTCGTCGTCGAGCGCGACCTGCACCTCGACCGCGGGCTCCCCCTCCTCGTCGAGCACGAGGCCGGTGACCGGCGTGCATGCCTCGAGGACGACGTCGCCGACGTTCTCGCCCGCGCCGAGCCGCAGCGCGCGCTCGTACGGACGGTACCCGGGCGCGCGGACGTCGAGGCTCGCCTCCTCGGTCGGCGCCAGCCCGTCGACGGCGAACCGTCCGTCCTCGTCGGTCCAGCGGTCCGGGACGTCCGACGTCCCCTCCGCGAACAGCCGCACGCGAGCCCCCGCCACGGCCGCCCCGTCCCCGCCCCGCACCACTCCCCGCAGCGCCGCGCCGCGATCGAGCCGCACGACCAGGTCCTCGGCGCCCGGCGCGTGCGTCCCGGACCACGGGCGGAGCCCGTCCGCCGTCACCTCCACCTCGTATCTCCCGTCGACCACCGACAGCGCGGCGAGTCCGGACGCGTCCGTCGTCCCCGACGCCGGCCGCGGCGCGGGGATCCACCGCCCCGCCTCGTCGCGACCGACGCCGCGCAGCTCGACGGCCGCCCCCGCCACCGCTCCGGCGGGGCCGAGCACGCGGACGCGGAGGACCTCGGGCGGGACGATCTGGAGCTCGACGAGCTCCGGGGGCCCGAACGTGAAGTCGACCCCCACCGCGTGACGGGCGACGCGCCCCGGCCCCGAGGCCGTCAGCCCGACGCGCCCGTCGAACGGCCCGACGCGGAACGCGCCGTCCGGCCCCGCTCGGGCCTCGCGCACCTCCGGCTCGAACCAGGCCGGCCAGGTCCGCTCGGCGCGGACGAGCGCGCCCGGCACCGGCGCGCCGCGCTCGTCGACGACGCGCCCCTCGATCCAGTCCCCCGCCGGGACATCCAGCTGGAGCGGGACGACGGCGCCCGCGGCCAACGAGACCTCCAGCTCTCGGCGCCACTGCAGGATCCCCTCGCCCGGACCGCCCGACACCCACCAGAGCGTCCCCGCCGGGACCTCGACGATCGCCCGCCCGTCGGCGTCGGTCGTGCCGCGATACGCCTTCCCCGTCTCCTTCGGTCGGAGCCACACGTCGCACCCCGGCACCGGCTCGTCCGTCCCCTCCCGCACCAACGTGACCTCGACGCGGGCGAGAGACGGATCGCTCGACGCGGGCTCGTCCCCGGCGACGGCGGCATCGGTGTCGACGCCCGCGTCGGTGTCGGCCACCTCCCGCTCCGCGGCGTGCTCCGCTTCGTCGAAGCTCGGCGGGACGACGTCGGACGCGGACGAACGACGTTCGGCGCCGTCGCGGCGCAGGTCGCCCGGCGCCTCGGAGCCGAGGAGCGCCACGGCGATCAGGACGACCGACCCGAGCAGGAGCGACGCGACGAGCACGACCCACGGACTTCGCATCGTTCCCTCCTCCCGGAGCGTTCGCTCCTCGGTCGCGGTCTACCCGCCGTGCGGCTCCAGCTCTTCCCACCGCGCGTACGCCGTCTCGAGCGTCCCCTCGAGTTCCTTTACCCGCGCCGTCGCCTCGGTGATCGCCGCCGGGGGCCCGGAGTAGAACGCCGGGTCCGCCATCCGTTCGTGCACCGTCGCCAGCTCCGCCTCGAGCGCCTCGATGCGCTCGGGAAGACCGGCCAGCTCCTCGCGCTCGGCGCGACTCAGCATCCGGGTGCCGCCCTTCTTCGGCGCGGCGGCGGCCGACGGCGCCGGCTTCCGCGGCTTCGGCGGCGCGGTCTCGGCGGGGGGCGCCGGGCGCTGGAGGAGCCAGTCGTCGTAGCCGCCGGCGTACTCGCCGACCTTCCCCTCCCCCTCCAGCACGAGCGTGCTCGTCACGACGTGGTTCAGGAACTCGCGGTCGTGGCTGACGAGCAGCACGGTCCCCGGGTACTCCACGAGCCGCTCCTCCAGGACCTCGATCGTCTCCGCGTCGAGGTCGTTCGTCGGCTCGTCGAGGACGAGGACGTTCGACGGTCGCGCGAAGAGGCGGGCGAGGAGGACGCGGTTCCGCTCGCCGCCGGAGAGGTGCCGGACCGACGCGTGGATCTGGTCCTTCGTGAAGAGGAACGCCTGCAGGTAGCCCACGACGTGCCGGCGACGCCCGTCGCCGACGTCGACGAAGTCGTTCGGCGTGACGTTCGCCGCGACGGTCTCGTCGTCGTCGAGCTCGCGGTGGAGCTGATCGAACACGCCGACCTCGAGCTTCACGCCGTGGCGGACCGTGCCGCGCGTCGGCGCCAGCTCGCCGAGGATCAGCCGCAGCAGCGTCGTCTTGCCGGCGCCGTTCCTCCCCATCACGCCGATCTTGTCGCCGCGCAGGATCTCGGTCGTGAGGTCGCTCACGATCGGCGGGCCGCCGTCGAAGGCGAACGACACGCCGGTCAGCTCGGCGACGAGGTTCCCCGACCTCTCGCCGCGCGCCGTCTCGACCCGCGCCTTCCCGACCGCCCGCGGCCGGCTCCGCCGCGCCGCGCGGAGCTCCTCGAGCGCCTTCAGCCGCGCGACCGCCTTGGTGCGTCGCGCCTTGACCCCCTGCCTCGCCCACTCCTCCTCGCGCGCCAGCCGCTTGTCGTGCTCGGCCGCCGCCCGCTCCTCCGCCTCGAGGTCCGCCTCCCGACGACGAACGAACGTGTCGTAGTCGCAGGCGTAGCTCTTCACCCGCCCGCGGTCGACGAGCAGGAACCGCGTCGCGAGCCGCCGGAGGAAGGCGCGGTCGTGCGTCACGCAGACGAACGCCCCCGGGAACTTCGAGAGGAACGTCTCCAGCCACTCGATCCCCTCCAGGTCGAGGTGGTTCGTCGGCTCGTCGAGGAGGAGCAGCTCGGGCTCCGACGCGAGCGCGCGGGCGAGGAGGACACGCCGCTTCATCCCGACCGAGAGTCGGCCGACGTCCGCGTCCGGGTCGAGGCCGATGCGGCTGATCGCGGCGCCGACCTTCTGCTCCTGCGCGAACCCTCCCGACCGCTCGATCTCCCGCTGGAGCCGGTCGAGCTCGGCGAGCCGCGCCGGCGTCGCGCCGTCCGCCAGCTCCAGGGTCAGGTGGTGGTACCGCTTCAGCCGCGCGCCCCCCTCGGCCAGGCCGTCGGCGACGACGTCGAAGACGCTCCCCCCGAGGTCGTCCTCCAGCCGTTGCGACATCTCGGCGATCCGGACCCCCGGAGCCCGCACGACCGCCCCCTCGGTCGACGCGAGCTCCCCCCGGACGACCCGCAGCAACGTCGTCTTGCCGGCGCCGTTCCGACCGACGAGCCCGATCCGCTCCCCCGCTTCGATCGAGAGTTCGACGTCCCGCAGCAGGGGGGAGCCGCCGGGCGAGATCGTGACGTCGCGGAGGGTGACGAGGGACATGGCGTCGAAGCTACCGCTTTCTCGTCGGCGCGGCACCGACTCCCGGACTCCCTCGACGGGCGGATCGGCGGCGGACGGAGTAGGATGCGGGCTCGCCGAACCTATCCGAGAGCCCGCCATGGCCGACCCGAAGACGACGACCAAGACCGACGAGGTGAACGCCAAGCACCGCGAGTACCTCTTCCAGGCGTGCGCGAACTACTACCAGGAACCTCTCCCGCTCGAGTCGGGGAAGGGGCTCCGCGTGAAGGACGTCGAGGGGCGCGAGTACCTCGACTTCTTCGGCGGGATCCTGACGATCTCGATCGGCCATTGCGACGAGCGCGTGGTCGGCCCGCTGAAGGCGCAGATCGACCGACTCGGCCACGTCTCGACGCTCTATCCGACCCTGCCGATCGTCGAGCTCGCCGAGACCCTCGCCCGCATCACGCCCGGCGACCTGAAGAAGTCGTACTTCACCGCCTCCGGGACCGAGGCGGACGAGACGGCCGTCGTGCTGGCGCAGATCTTCACCGGCTCGCAGGAGCTGATCGCGCTCCGCCACGGCTACTCCGGCCGCTCGATGCTCGCGCAGTCGTTGACCGCGCACGCCCCGTGGCGCGCCGTCCCGCAGCAGATCGCCGGCATCAAGCACGCGCTCTCGCCGTACTGCTACCGCTGCCCGCTCGGGCTCTCGTACCCGAGCTGCGAGGTGAAGTGCGCCACCGACATCGAGGAGCTGATCCGCACCACGACGACCGGGAAGGTCGCGGGCCTCCTCGCCGAACCGATCCAGGGGGTCGGCGGGTTCATCACGCCGCCGCCGGAGTACTTCCCGATCGCCGTCGACATCGTCCGGAAGTACGGCGGCGTCTTCATCAGCGACGAGGTGCAGACCGGCTTCGGCCGCACGGGGAAGATGTTCGGGATCGAGCACTGGGGCGTGAAGCCGGACGTCATGACGATGGCGAAGGGCGTGGCGAACGGGATGCCCCTCGGCGTCACGATCGCCCGCCCCGAGATCGCCGACGCGTTCCAGGCGCTGACGATCTCGACGTTCGGCGGCAACCCGATGTCCGCCGCCGCCGCGAACGCCACGATCGGCGTGATCGAGACGGAGAACCTCGCGGCGAACGCGCGGGTCCAGGGCGAACGGCTGCGCGCCGGCCTCGAGGCGCTTCAGCGGAAGCACCCGATCATCGGGGACGTCCGCGGCATGGGGCTGATGCAGGGGGTCGAGATCGTCGCGAACGAACCGAAGCGCGACCGGACGCCGAACCCGGCCGCGGTCGGGCGCCTGTTCGAGGAGACGAAGCGGCGCGGACTCCTGATCGGCAAGGGAGGGCTGTACGGGAACGTGCTCCGCATCTCCCCCCCGCTGACCGTCGGCGAGGCGGAGGTCGACGAGGCGCTCGGCGCCCTCGACGAGGCGTTCGCCGCGGTCGGGAAGGGAGGCTGACGATGGTCGACCTCGCGGTCGAGGCGTGCGGGCTCCGCTACCCGAACCCGTTCGTGCTCGCGTCGGGCCCGCCGGGGACGAACGGCCGCGTCATCAAGCGCTCGTTCGCGCTCGGCTGGGGCGGCATCGTGTGCAAGACGATCTCGCTCGACAACGACAAGGTGATCAACACCGTCCCGCGCTACGGCAAGCTGAAGGTCCGCGGCGGCGACGACGTGATCGGCTTCCAGAACATCGAGCTGATCTCCGACCGGCCGTTCGACGTCTGGCTCGAGGAGCTCGCCGACTGCAAGCGCGAGTACCCGGACCA
>JAUIEL010000399.1 GCA_030428825.1 bacterium | reverse complement strand
GCTAGAACTTTGGATATTCTCGCCGCCGACGGTCCGGCGGCTGCGGAGAGGCGCACGATGGAACCACGATGGCACGCGCTCGGAGCGGCGGACGAGCTCGCCCCCGGGACGCTCCGGACGACGAAGGTGGACGGGCGGGCGCTCGTCCTCGGACGGACCGACGACGGCGAGGCGTTCGCGCTCGACAACCGCTGCCCCCACGAGGGGTATCCGCTCTCGACCGGCGAGCTGAAGGGGGAGCGCCTCACCTGCTCGTGGCACAACTGGAAGTTCGACGTGCGGGACGGCCGCTGCCTCGTCGGGGGGGAGGGGGTGCGCCACTACCCGGTCCGGGAGATCGGCGGCGCGCTCGAGGTCGACCTCGCCGACCCCGACCCGGCCGCGACGATCGCGACCGCGCGGACCAGCCTGATCGGCGCGCTCGAGACCGGCGACGTCGGGCGGGCGCTGCGGGACGCGGTCCGCATGCTCGGCGCCGGGGCGACCCCGGCCGACCTCCTCGTCGACGTCTGCGCCGACGACGCGCGGCGCGCCGAGTACGGCACCACGCACGCGCTCGCCGCCGCGGCGGACGTCCTGCGGATCGCGGAGGACGGCCCCGGGGCGATCCGGGCGCTCGCGCATCCGATCGAGCTCGCCGCGGAGGAGAACCTCCGCCTGCCGCCGCGCGCGGAGGTCGACCCGCTCGGCGACGCGGTCCACGACGACGGCGCCTCCCTCGTCGCGGCGATCGAGGAGGAGGACGAGGCGCGCGCGCGCGGGCTCCTCGCCGGGGCGTTCGCGGCCGGCGTCGACCGGACGACCGTCGAGCGCTGGATCCACCGGGCGCTCTCGCGGCACTTCACCGGCTTCGGGCACGAGCTGATCTACCTGACGAAGGGGCGGGAGCTGCTCGACCACGTCGAACCGGCTCGCGCGGCCGAGGTCTGGCCGGGGCTGCTCGTGTCGGCGGTGATGGCGACGCGCGAGGACACGCTGCCGTACATGCGGGGGTACTTCTCCCGGTTCGCCGAGGCGGTGGGGACGGAGGAGGGGCTCGGCCGGCTGGCCGGCGGGAGCGGGGCGCACCACGACCGGGCCGCGCTGCGGGCGGCGGTCCTCGACGCGCCGCGCCCGGCGGCGGCGGTCGACGCGCTGCTCGACGCGCTCGCGGCGGGGAGCGCGCCGTCCGAGGTGGCGAAGGACCTCGTCGTCGGCGCCGCGCTTCGCCTTCTGCGGTTCGACGAGGCGCACGACCGCGACCCGGACGTCGCCGAGGGGTGGCTCTGGGCGACGCACCGGCTGACGTTCGCGGCGGCGGTCCGGCACGCGACGCTCGGGTACGCCGAACCGGACGTCGTGCGGTTCCTCTTGCAGAGCGTGGCGTTCACGCACTCGGGACGCGCGATGGACGCGCCCCACGAGCGCCGCGACGCGCCGCCGTCCGCGGCCGAGGTCGAGGCGGCGGCGGCCGACGGCGGCGAGGCGGTCCTCCGGCGCGCGCTCGAGTCGACGTTCGTCCGCCCGATCTTCGTCGCGCACGCGCTGAAGACGACGGTCGTCGGGCTGGAGGAACGCGATGCGCTGGCGGACGATCCCGAACGGGACGTGCCGCTCCAGGCGGCGCTCCGGTTCCTCGCCGCGCGCCCGGCCGAGCGGACCGTCCCGGCGCAGGCCGAACGCTCGCGGAGGTTCGTGGTGGAGGGGGTGATCCCGAAGAAGCTGACGCAGTGAGGGGAGGGGGGTGGCGTCGGTGCCGTTCCGCCGGGCGTCGAATTCGGGAACCGGAGGACGGACACCGGGGAGCGGGAGGAGGAGAGGAAGGCCGGGTCACGGGAGACCGGGTGGCCGGAAGGCCGGGGACCGGGTCGGGGGGCGCGGGCGTCGGGTCGCGGAGAGGGCGGGCTTCCGGTGCCCGTCCTCCCGGCCCCCGAGGCCCGGCTTTCCGGTCCTCCGGCCTTCCGTGGCCCGGTCTTCCCCTCGCTCTCCCGTTCCCCGGCGTCCGGTGTCCGGAGGCGAGCGCCGTCGAGCCACGCGGACGACCGGCGTATGCTCTCTCCCTGCCTCTTCTGTCCTTCAGCTCTCGCATGCGAACGTTCCTCCTGCTCCTGGCTTTCCTCCCGTCGTGCTCCCGCGACGCCGACCGTCCGCTGCGCGTCGCGGTCGCCGCGAACTTCGCGGCCGCCTTCGCGGCGATCGCGGACGAGGTGTCGGCGGCGACGGGGATCACGGCCGAGGCGGTGATCGGGTCGACGGGGCTGCTCGCGGCGCAGATCGAGAACGGGGCGCCGTTCGATCTGTTGCTCGCGGCGGACGAGGCGCGGCCGGAGCTCCTCGAGCGTTCGGGGAACGTCGTCGAGGGGGGACGGGCGGTCTACGCGTGCGGACGTCTGGCGCTGGTCGGGAGCGCGGTCGATCCGGCGCGCTCCCCGGCGGAGCTGCTCGTCGACCCGGGCGTGCGGCGCGTCGCGATCGCGAACCCGGCGGTGGCGCCGTACGGCGCGGCGGCGCTCGAGGTGATCGATCGCCTCGGCGTGCGGGAGGCGCTGGAGGAGCGGCTGGTGCGGGGGGAGAACGTCGGGCAGGCGTTCTCGTTCGCGCACGCGGGGGGCGCGGAGGTCGCGTTCGTCGCGCTCGCGCAGGCGCGGGCGGCGAAGGTGCCGCACGTCGAGGTGCCGGCGTCGCTCCACGCGCCGATCCGGCAGGGGGCGGCGGTGCTCCGCGGGCCGCGGAGCGCCGAGGCGGCCGCGTTCCTCGCGGCGCTCGCGAGCCCCGCCGTGCAACGGAGGATCGAATCGTTCGGGTACGCGCGTGTCGACGGCTGACCCTTCGACCTGGGCCGCGGTCCGCATCACGCTCGCCGTCGCCGCGGCGAGCACGGCGGCGCTGCTGCTCCTCGCGACGCCGCTCGCGTGGTGGCTCGCCCGGACCGGTTCGCGGCTCCGGCCGTGGATCGAGGCGGTCCTCACGCTGCCGCTCGTGCTCCCGCCGACGGTGATCGGGTTCTACCTCCTCGTCGCGCTCGGTCCGGACGGCCCGATCGGCGGGCCGTGGGAGGCGCTCGGCGGGGGGCGCCTCGTCTTCTCGTTCGCCGGCGTCGTGATCGGATCGATCGTCTTCTCGCTGCCGTTCGTCCTCCTGCCGTTGGTGAACGGCTTCCGCGCGATCGGCGAGCGACCGCTCGAGGTCGCCGCGACGCTCGGCGCGACGCGGCTCGACCGGTTCTTCTCCGTCGCGCTCCCGATCGCGCGGCCGGCGTTCACCACCGCGGCGGTGATGGGGTTCGCGCACACGGTGGGGGAGTTCGGGGTCGTGCTGATGATCGGCGGGAACGTCCCGGGGGAGACCCAGGTGCTGTCGATCGCCCTGTACGAGCACGTCGAGCAGCTCCGGTACGACGAGGCGCACGCGATCGCCGGCGGGCTGATCGCGTTCTCGCTCGCCGTGCTCGTCTTCGTGCAGACGCGGGCGCGGGTCGTCCCGACGGGGGGCGCGTGAACGTCACGGCGGACGCCGACGGTCTTCGGGTCGACCTCGCGCTCGCGCGGGGCGGCTTCGCGCTCGACGCGTCGTTCGCGGTGCCGGCGAGCGGCGTGACCGCGCTGTTCGGGCCGTCGGGGGCGGGGAAGACGACCGTGCTGCGCGCGCTCGCCGGGCTCGAGCCGGACGCTCGGGGACGGGTCGTCGTGCGGGGCGAGGTCTGGCAGGAGAGCGACCGCGCGGTCTTCGTGCCGCCGCACCACCGGCGGGCCGGACTCGTCTTCCAGGAGCCGAGCCTCTTCCCGCACCTGACCGTCGAGGGGAACCTGCGGTACGCGTGGCGGCGGCGCGCGCGCGACGTCGGCGCGCGCTGGTTCGACGACGTCGTCGGCTGGCTCTCGGTCGGCCCGCTCCTCGCCCGCCGCCCCGAGGGACTGTCGGGCGGAGAGCGGCAGCGGGTCGCGCTCGCCCGGGCGCTGGCCGCGGGGCCGCGCGTCCTCCTGCTCGACGAACCGCTGGCGTCGCTCGACCGCGCGAGCAAGCGCGAGATCCTGCCGGTGCTCGCGTCGCTGGAGGAGCGGCTCGACGTCCCGGTCGTGCTGGTCACGCACTCGCTCTCCGAGGTGGCGCGCCTGGCGACGCGGATGGTGACGCTGCGCGACGGGCGCGTCGAGGAGGTCGGGCCGGTCGAGGAGCTGCTGGCGCGGCCGGACCTCTCGCACGAGCCGGGCGACCCGCTCGGCGCGGTGATCGAGGGGACGGTGGTGGCGCACGACGACGACGACTGGCTGACGACGTTGAAGGCGCCCTGCGGGGAGATCCACGTCCGCCGGGTCGAGCGGCCGGTCGGGACGCGCGTGCGAGTGCGGGTCCTGGCGCGCGACGTCAGCCTCGCGCTCGACGAGGAGCCGCGTATCTCGATCCTGAACTCGTTCGCCTGCGTCGTCGACCGGATCGACGACGCGGAGCGGGGCGAGGCGCTCGTGCGGCTCCGGGCGGGCGAGGGGGAGGCCGCGGTCTTCCTGCTGGCGCGGGTGACCCGGCGGTCGCTCCGCGCGCTCGGTCTCGCCGTCGGCACCCCGGTCTTCGCGCGGGTGAAGAGCGTCGGGCTCGAGGGGTGAGCCGCGAACCGTCCGCGATTCGGGCCAACACTCGCGTTGGTAGACTCGTCCGGTCCCCGGCGGAACGGTCCGCCGGCTCCCCGAACGAACCGAGGCGAACCCGATGACGACGAACCGCCGCGCGCTGCTCGCGACCTCCCTGACGACGATGCTCCTTCTCCCGTTCGCCGGGGCGCAGGAGGAGAAGAAGGGGGGCGACGACGAGAAGAAGGCGCCCGACCCGAAGGCGCTGGCGAGGAAGGTCGAGAAGATCGAGCGCGACCTCGGACTGGCGCGGATCGAGCTGAAGATCGCGAAGCTCGACGTTCGGCTGCAGCAGAACGACGCGAGGGAGTCCCTGGCGAAGGCCGAGCGAGAGCTGGCCCGGGCCCAGCGCGCGCTCGATCACTTCGAGAAGCACGAGGTGAAGGTCTCGCTGGAGAAGGCGGACATCAAGCGCGACCGGTCGGAGCACCGGACCGACCACGCGCGGGACGAGCTGAAGGAGCTCGAGGCGATGTACGCGGCCGAGGAGTTCGCGGAGATGACCAAGGAGCTGGTCATCAAGCGCGGGCGGCGGAACCTCGAGATGGCCGAGCGCGAGCGGGAGGTCGACGCGCGCGAGTTCGCGATGCTCGAGAACCACGAGCTGCCGATGAAGCGGGCCGGGCTGGAGGAGAAGGCGCGGGACGCGGAGGCGAAGCTGAGGGCGGCCGCGATCAAGCTCGAGAAGACCGAGCTGTCGGTCGAGCTGTCGCGCCGGAAGGCGGAGGGAAAGGTGGCCGACCTCGAGCGGGACCTCGAGGAGGCGCGGGAGAAGGTCGCCGAGGCGAAGGCGGACGAGGCGGGCCGGTCGTGAGGGCGGCGATCGTCGGGCTGCTGCTCCTGGCGGCGACCGCCGCGGCCCCGGCCCAGCCCGCGGCCGCGCCGGCCCGCACCGAGGCCGCGCCGATCGCGCCGACCGCCGTGCCCGAGCGGGCCACGGCCGCCGAGGCGCGCGAGGGGCTCGACCGCGCCCTCGCCTTCCTGGTGCGCGAGCAGAACCCGGACGGGAGCTTCGCGAGCGGCGCGATCGAAGGGGTGCACGACATCGGGTACGCGGTGTCGTCGTTCTACGACTGGCAGTTCGGCGCGCACTGCCTCGCGGTGATGGCGCTCCTCGCGGCCGAGCCGACGAAGGAGCGCGAGGCGGCGCTCGGGCGCGCGATCACCTGGTACTGCGAGACGAAGCTCCCGAAGCGCGGCAGCGACTGGGACAACGACGCGGTCTGGGCCGCGCTGTACGGCACGGTCGCGGCGACGCACCTCCTCGACGACCCCCGCGTGAGCGGGTCGGTCGTGAGCGAGGCGGTCGAGGCGCGCGGCAAGGAGTTCCTCGCGATGCTCGTGCGGAACCAGGTCCCGACCGGCGGGTGGGGGTACTACGACGACCCGCCCTACTCGCGTCGCCCGAAGTGGGCGACGAGCTTCTCGACCGCGCTCGTAATTCCGGCCGTCGAGTGGTGCGAGCGCCACGGCTGGCTCGACGACCCGCGGGTGAAGGAGCGCGCCGTGGCGTACGTCCGCCGCTGCCGCCTCCCGAACGGCGCCTACGAGTACGACCTCCGCCCGATCCCGCGCGCCGGCATCGGCGAGAGCATCAACACCACCAAGGGGAGCCTCGGGCGGATCCAGGTCTGCAACTGGGCGCTCCACTCGGTCGGGGACGACTCGGTCTCGAGGGACGACATCCGCGACGGCCTCGAGCTCTTCTTCGAGCAGCACCGCTTCCTCGACGTCGCCCGGATGCGCCCGATCCCGCACGAGGCGTACTACGCCAACGCGGGGTACTTCTACTTCTTCGGCCACCACTACGCCGCCCGCGTGATCGACCGTCTCCCCGAGACCGAACGCGAGGAGTGGCACGCGCGCCTCCGCCCCCACATCCTGAAGACCCAACGGGGCGACGGCTCGATGTGCGACTTCCTCGGTCAGCGGTATCTGCTGATCGCAGGGACGGCGTTTGGAGCGATGGCGCTGAGCGCAGGACTATGACACCGCTGCGCGAGGCGAGGTCCACTTCGCGTGGAGCGGTGGGCCGCTGCGCGGGGCTGGGGGCACTGCGCGTGGAGCGGTGGGCCGCTGCGCGGGGCGTGCCGCTGCGCGCGGGGCGGTGAACGCGTACGGGAGGGGAGGGGCGTTCGCTGA
>JAUIEL010000398.1 GCA_030428825.1 bacterium | reverse complement strand
CGCACCCCGCAGTGGAAACACGTGACGTCGCCCGGCGATGCCGGGGGGGCGGAGGACGGGTCCGGAGACATGACGGAGCGATCCCGATCGGGGACCGGCATGGTAGCCGTCGTCTCCCCCGCTCCCGCGTCGAGACGAGGCCGGTCCGGAGCGTCGGGTGCCCCTCGACGAGCCGCAGGAGCTCGCCGGCGAGGAGCCCGCCGCCGCCGAAGACGACGAGGGGGATCGTCCCGCCCGCGCCGTCCGCCGCGGCCGCCGCGACCGAAGGCGCGCTCACGTCGCCGCCTCCTGCGGGGTCCGGTCGGCCGCGGCGCGCCGGGCCCCGAACAGCCGATCGCGCACCGCGGCCGCGAGCTCGTCGGCGTGCGACAGCGCGTTCCACGCCGGGACGCCGAGCGTGCCGCGGCAGAACCGGGCGCCGACGTCCGTGTCGGTGACGCGGCCGGTGACGAGGTCGGTCGCGACGCCGAACCGATCGCGGAGGAGGTCGCGTCCGCCGAGCGCGCCGACCGGGTCCTGGGCGCAGAGGACGGTCGCGTCGAGGGCGCCGCGGATCCCCGGGTCCCGGAGGAGCGCGTCGACCCCGTACGTCCCGAGCAGGCCGTCGCCCATCTCCAGGACGATCACGTCCGGCTCCGCCTCGGCGAGGTGCGCGAGGAGCGAGCGCGCGGCCGGGACGGCGGTCTCCGGGGAGGTCGTCACCACGCCGAAGTCGGTGAACAGCGCCACCGGGTCGGCCCCGCAGTCCGCCATCTCCAAGACGTCTCGCCGCAGCGAGACGCCGGTCAGCTTGCCGGCCGCCACCCGGAGCCCGTCGCGGGCGAGGGCGCCGATGATCGCCGCGGCGGCGGTCGTCTTCCCGGCGTCCATGCACGTGCCGACGAGGACGGCGACCGGCGGCAGGTCGCGGGGGAGCGGCGCGGCGGGGAGCGCGGCGCGCGCCACGTTCGCGGGGACGCCGACCCGGGTCCCGAGGTAAGGGAACTCGAGGACCGCGCCGAGGACCTCGATCCGGAACGGCTCGCCGACGCCGGGCGCCGCGACGGCCCCCTCGCCGATGACGCCGCCCATGTTCAGGAGCTGCAGCTCGTCGCCCGGGCGGACCGACTCCGGGACCCGCCCCGAGAAGCCGTACAGCGCGTCGCGATGGCCGAGCGCGCCGGCGACGACGTCCCCGGGGAAGAGGCGGACCATCCGGCCGTGGCCGTCCTCCAGCTTGTCGTAGCTCTGCTTCGCGTTCAGGATCCGCCCGGCGACGACGGTCCCCTCGACGGCGGGGATGTCGTCGCCGAGGATCGCGTGCCGGTCGAGGCGCAGCCGCGCCGTCACCGACGCGATCTTGTCGAGGACGACGCGGCGGGTCACGACAGCCCCTCCAGCGTGAGCGCCTGCCCGGCCCGGCGGTGCAGCCGCGCCGGCTCGGAGAGGACCCGCGCGAGCCCCGCCCCGGCGCCCGCCGCCGCGTCGCTCGCCGCGCGCTCGCCGTACCGGGCGTCGCTGGCGTCCATCAGGCTGAACGGCGACTCGATCCCCTCCACGAGGACCGAGCCGTTCGCGAGCCGGACCCGCACCGTGCCGGTGACGCGCTCCTGGCTCGAGCCGAAGAACGCCTCGAGGTCGCGCTGGAACGGGTCGTGGAACAGCCCCTGGTGCAGGCGCCGGCCGTACACCTCGCCGAGGTGGTCCTTCCAGAACCGCTGGTCCTCGGTCAGGACGAGCTTCTCGAGCTCGCGGTGCGCCGTGATCAGCACCTCGGCCGCCGGCGCCTCGAACGCGATCCGCCCCTTGAAGCCGAGGACGGTGTCGCCGAGGTGGTAGCCGCGGCCGACGCCGAGCGCGCCGCCGCGCTCGTTCAGGAGCTCGATCAGCGCCACCGGGTCGAGCCGCTCGCCGTCGACCGCGACCGGGACGCCGCCCTCGAACGAGAGGGAGATCACCGCGTCGCCGCCGCCTCCCTTCGTCCACTGCCAGTGCTCCTCCGGGAGCGGGGCGCGGCTGTCGAGCAGCTCGCCGCCGCCGATCGTCAGCCCCCAGAGGCCGGCGTTGATGGAGTAGGTGCCGCCGGACGCCGGGAGCGGGAGGCCGGCCCGCTCGAGGTAGGCGCACTGCTCCTCCCGGCTCCAGGCGAGGTCGCGGACCGGCGCCCAGACCTCGAGGCTCGGGGCGACCGTCGACAGGGCCGCCTCGAACCGGACCTGGTCGTTGCCGGCCCCGGTGCAGCCGTGCGCGAGGACGTCGAACGCCTCGAGCTCGGCGATGCGCGCCAGCACCTCCGCCTGGAGGCCGCGCTCGGCCCCGACGCTCAGCGTGTAGACGTCGCCCCGCTTCACGTGGGCGGCGATCAGCCAGCGGAGGACGCGCTGGTAGAGCTCGCTCCGGGCGTCGACGCAGCGGTGCTCGACCGCTCCGAGGCGCGCCGACCGCTCGGCGAGCGCGCGCTTCTCCCGGGCGGAGAGGCCTCCGCAGTCGACGGTGACGGTCGTGACCTCCGCGCCGCGCTCCCGCGTGAGCCACGCGACGAGGAACGACGTGTCGAGACCACCGGAATAGGCGAGGAGCGTGCGCATGCGGGACACCGGAGAACGAGGAGTGGAAGGGAGGGAGCGGCGGACGGGACGGCGATCGGTCAGAGGAGGTCCTGGACGAGGCGGGTCACCCTGTCGGCGGACCGCCTCGAGTCGAGCGCGACGAGGACGGTGTCGTCCCCGGCGACCGTCCCGACCAGACCGTCGACCTCCTCCGCCTCGAGCGCGCGGGCGACGGCGCTCGCGGCGCCGGGCTCGCTCTCGACGACGAGGAATTGGGTGGCGGTCCGGACCCCGCGCAGGAGGCTCTTGAGCGACTCGAGCGGCGTGATCCGCTCGTCCTCGAGCACCCGGTACGCCCCGTCCCGCTTCGCGACGCGGAGCGCGCGGAGGTCCCGGCTGAGCGCCGGCTGCGACGCCTCGTGCCCCCGCCGACGCAGGGCGTCCCGGAGCTCCTGCTGGCTCCGGATCTCGCTCTCGGTCAGCAGTTCGAGGATCACCGTTCTTCGTCGCTCCGTGTCCGTCATGAGAGGGCGCAGAATAGTTATTCGACCGATGGGGTCAAGTATCGCATGAAAATTCCTGCGAAGACCTCCCCATCCGGTCTCCCCGGGCCGAGACCGAGGGGGGAAGCCGAGGGGAGGGGACGGAGAAGGGGGCGGAAGGGGGGTCAGGCGCCGGCGCGCCGCCCGACCGTCAGCAGCGACCCCTGCTTCGTCTTCCACTCGGCGCTCGCGACCTCGGGCGGGAGCTTGATGCGCCCCTGCTCGACCACCGTCAGCCCGGCCGCCTCGAACCGGTTCTTCCAGCCGAGCGCCGAGTGGAGCCGCATCTTCACCCCGACCTCCTTCGGCCAGGTGTGGCTCGCGGTGTTCTCGGCGTAGTAGTCGACGACGCAGACGAACGTGCCGCCGGGGCGGAGGAGGTCGTGGACGCGCGCGAGGCCGCCCTCGAGGTCGTCGAGGTAGTAGAACGCCTCCATCGAGAAGATCCCGTCGAAGCGCCCCTCGGGGAGCGCCTGCTCGGGGAACTCGGTCCGGAGGAACTCGACGTTCGTGAGCTCGGCGGACAGCTCCTTCGCCCGCTCGATCATCGAGAGCGAGACGTCGATCCCGGTCGCGCGGCCCGCCGGCGCGCGCTCGGCCGCCCACCGGACCGAGTACCCGTTGCCGCAGCCGACGTCGAGGTACCAGGAGTCGCGCTCGAGCGGGATCCGCTCGAACGCCGGCCGCGCGGCCGGGCCGTGCGCCTCCGCCATCGAATCGGACCGGCCGGATCTCGCCCAGCCGTCGAACAGATCGCGGACGGAGTCGACGTGTCGTTCGGGTTCCATCGCCGTATTCGACCCGATCCGGGGCGCGCGGCGGAGCGGTTTCGCGCCGCCCGGTTGAAACCCCGCCCGTCCGTCCGGGAAAAACGACCGGGTTCCCGCTTCATCGGACCGGTCCGCGGGCCGATCCACGGGGACGGGCCGCCCGCACCCCCAGGAAGCGACGCATGCCGGTCGATTGGAACGCCGAGAACGCCGCGCACCTCCTCCGCCGTGCGGGGTTCGCCGCCACCCCCTCGCAGGTGAAGAAAGCGCTCAAGAAGAGCCGCTCGAAGACGATCACCGGCCTCTTCAAGCGGGACAAGAAGTCGGACAAGGGGCCGAAGAAGGGGTTCGAGAGCTTCCGCGAGATGCAGCGGTGGTGGCTCGAGCGGATGCGGACGACGAAGAGCCCGCTGATCGAGAAGCTGACCCTCTTCTTCCACAACCACTTCGCGACGTCGATCGAGAAGGTCGGCTCGCGCGAGCTGATGCACCGGCAGAACCGGACGATCCGGAAGTTCTGCCTCGGGCGGTTCGAGGACCTCGTCCTCGAGATGTGCCGCGACCCGGCGATGATCGTCTGGCTCGACAACAAGTCGAACAAGAAGAACGCGCCGAACGAGAACTTCGCGCGCGAGCTGATGGAGCTGTTCACGACCGGCGTGCTCGATCAGGACGGGGTCGCGAACTACACCGAGCAGGACGTCGTCGAGTCGGCGCGCGCCTTCACCGGCTGGACGATCTCGGACGGGAAGTTCTTCTTCGCCGAGTGGAACCACGACTTCGACGAGAAGACGTTCCGCGGGACGACGGGGAACCTCGACGGCGAGGACGTCGTCGCGAACCTGGTCCAGGACTCGGCGACCGCGCGCCGGCTCGGCATGAAGCTCTGGTCGTTCTTCGCGTACGACGTCGAGCTGGACGACCCGGTCGTCGACGAGCTGGAGGCGGTCTACTTCGCGACCGACGGCGACGTCGGGGCGATGGTCCGCGCCATCTTCGAGCACGACCTCTTCTACTCGGCCTCGGCGAAGAACCGGCGGGTCAAGAGCCCGGTCGAGTGGTACGTCGGCCTGATGCTGCTGCTGAAGGCGAAGGTGAAGCACGACCCGTGGAACCACATCCCGTACCGCCTCGACGAGATGGGGCAGTCGGTGTTCGAGCCGCCGTCGGTCTTCGGCTGGAAGGAGGGGCTCGGATGGGTCGAGACCGCGGCCCTCCTCGAGCGGGCGCAGTTCGCCGAGGACCTCACCTCTTCGCGCGACAAGGACGACCTCCTGTCGTGGTCGCCGAAGAAGCTGCTCGGCAAGAAGAAGAAGTACAAGGGGTACGACGCCGGCGAGACCGCCGACCTGCTGCTCGAGCAGCTCGGCCCGTTGGAGGTCGCGGCGTCGACGCGGTCGGCGCTGGTCGCGTACCTCCAGGCCGACTCCTCCGGCGAGCCGGCCGAGTTCTCGCTCGACGGCGAGACGATCGACCGGAAGGTCCGCGGGTTCGTCTCGCTCGCCCTCTCCCTCCCCGAGTTCCAGGTCCACTGAGAGGTCCCTTCGCATGTCCCTCGATCGCCGCGAGTTCCTGAAGCGGAGCCTCGTCTTCGTCCCCGCCGCCGGCATCGCACCGGCGATGCTCGTCCGGGCCGCCGCCGCGGCGCCCGGCGGCTCGACCAAGAACCTCGTCCTGATCGAGTTGGACGGCGGGAACGACGGGATGAACACCCTCGTCCCGTACGGGCTGAACGGCGGGGCGTACTACACCGAGTTCCGCCCGACGATCGGCATCCCCGCGGGCTCGGTCCTCGACCTCGGCGGCGGGCTCGGCCTGAACCCCGGCCTCACGGCGTTGAAGGCGCGCTTCGACGCGGGACGCCTCGCGGTGATCCCGGGCGTCGGCTACCCCGACCCGGACTTCTCGCACGAGGTGTCGCAGTCGATCTGGGCGACCGGCGACCCGACGGGCGGGGCGACCGACGGCTGGCTCGGCCGGATGCTCGCGCAGTTCCCCGTGCCGTCGTTCCCGTGCGCGCTCGACCTCGACGGGCACCTCGACAAGATCCTCGTCGGGAGCGGCGGCTTCGTCCCCGCGTTCAGCTCGATCGGCCAGTTCAACTTCCCGTACGACCCGCACGCCTGGTCCGACAAGGAGAACCGGCGCGTCGCGTACGAGGCGGCCGTCGACGGGCTGACCGGCTCGGGCGGGCTGGTCGGCACGATGAGCGACACGTCGAAGGGGATGCTCGGGCTGATCGACACCCTCCAGTCGATCCCCGAGTTCACGCACGTCGGCGACTACCCGAGCCACTACGTCCAGAACGCGCTGAAGCTGATCGCCCGGCTGATGCAGGCGGACCTCGGCCTCCGCATCTTCCACGTCCCGTACGGCGGGTTCGACACGCACGGCGACCAGGAGCTCGACGGCTACCACACGAACCGTCTGCAGATCATCTCGGACGGGGTGCAGGCGCTCTACGACGACCTCGCGACGATCGGCGAGGCGGCGAACACGCTGTTCGTCTTCTACTCGGAGTTCGGGCGGACGATCCACGAGAACGGCTCGGCCGGGACGGACCACGGCTCGACGAGCGTGATGTTCGTGGTGGGGGACGGCGTGACGGGGGGGGTGACGACGGCGCATCCGCCGGTCGATCCGACGCAGCTGGGGCCGGACGGGGAGCTGCAGCGGACGACGGACTTTCGGGACGTGTTCGGGACGATCGCTTCGAAGTGGTACGGGGCGGATGTGACGGGGTTGTTTCCGGGGCATACGGTGGTGGATCTGGGGTTCTTGCCGTAGGCGGGGTGTGGCGCTGCGCGGGGCTCTGGTCGCGGCGCGGGCCGGGGACACCGCTGCGCGGGGCAAGGCCACTGCGCGTGGAGCGATGGGCCGCTGCGCGGGGCGTACCGCTGCGCGCGGG
>JAUIEL010000397.1 GCA_030428825.1 bacterium | reverse complement strand
CGTGTTGCGGAGCACCGCGCCGAGCATCCGTGCGGCGCCGCCGAACTCCGCGACCAGCGCCTCGGCGTTGTCGGGGGTGGCCTCGGTCCCCGCCAGCTCGGCGACCGTCGCGAGGAGCACCTCCATCGTCGGCGTCAGCCGCACCGGCCACTCGTGCCGCCCGATCCGCGCGACCGCCTCGGCCAGCGCGGTCACCGGGTTGTCGTCGTTGAGCATCGAGCCGTGCCCGGCCCGACCGCGCGCGGTCGCGACCGATCCGTCGACCTCCACGACCTCTCCGAACAGCCAGCGCGCGGCGTCGAGCAGGTGGATCGCCTGCATCATCGCCACGCCGCCGCCGGCGCGCGCGGGGTCGCCCCGCCAGGCGGACCCGGTCCGCGTGAAGTACCGCTCGTCCCGCCGCCAGACCATCGACAGCTCGAGGCCGATCGCCCGTCCGGTCCGCCCCTCCTCGATCGCGCGTTTCAGCCGGACGAGCGGCGGGTCGAAGCGCCGCTGGAGGACGCAGGCGACGGTGAGGCCGGCCGCGGTGCAGGCGTCGAGCGCGCGCGTCCCCGCGCCGACGTCGAGCGCGAGCGGCTTCTCGATCACGACGTGTCGACCGGCGTCCGCCGCGAGCCGGAGGAGCGGGACGTGGCGGTCGTGCTCGGTGCAGATCGCGACGGCACGGACGTCGTCGCGCGCCAACGCGTCCGCCGCGTCGTCGGTCGCGGCCGCGCCGAACCGGGCGGCGAGCGATTCCGCTCGCGCGAGGTCGCGCGACACGACCGCGACCAGCTCGAGACCGTCGGTGCGCGCGATGGCGCGAGCGTGCTTCGGCGCGATCGCACCGGTCCCCGCCAGGACGACGCCGAGTCGGTTGCCTTCCACGCCGAGCACGGTAGAGACGCCCGCCTCCGCCCCCAACCCCTACCGTCCGTCGAAGAGGGGCCTCCGCAGCCCCACATGACTTCTTGGACGGGCTGTTGACCCTCCGGTCCGTACTCCTTATTCATCACCCCTTTCCTCCGGGCGCCCGGCCCGGCCGTGCCTCCGCGCGGCCGACGGCGTCGAGGGCTCGGCGCGCGACCCCACCGCGCCTCCCCGACCGCCGCACCGACGCCCGAGCCGGTCGAGATGATTCGCGTCTCCCAACTCAGAAAGACGTTCGGTGCGACGGTCGCCGTCGACGGGATCTCGTTCGAGGTCGCGGAGGGGGAGGTCGTCGGGTTCCTCGGCCCGAACGGCGCCGGCAAGTCGACGACGATGCGGATGCTGACGACGTACCTCGACCCCGACGCGGGGGAGATCGAGATCGCCGGCGTCGACGTGCTCGAGCGGCCGATCGAGGCGCGCCGACGGCTCGGCTACCTCCCCGAGTCGGCCCCGCTCTACGAGGAGCTCGGCGTGCTGGAGACCCTTCGGTACGCCGGGAGGATCCGCGGGCTCGGCGGCGCGCGCCTCCGCGACCGCGTCGACGCGATGGTCGACGCCTGCGGCCTCGAGAAGGTCGTGGCGAAGGACGTGGGCGAGCTGTCGAAGGGGTACCGGCAGCGCGTCGGCCTCGCGCAGACGCTGATCCACGACCCCGACTTCCTGATCCTCGACGAGCCGACGACCGGCCTCGACCCGAACCAGATCCGCGAGATCCGCGCGCTCGTCCGGAGGATCGGCGAGACGAAGACGATCCTCCTCTCGACGCACATCCTCCCCGAGGTCCAGGCGACCTGCAGCCGGTGCCTGATCATCCACGACGGGAAGCTCGTCGCCGACGACGACCCGAACCGACTGGTCGACGCGACGGCGAGCGCGACCGGGCAGCGGTTCCGGCTCGTCATCCGGGGGACGACCGCGGCCGCCGCCCGTCCGGCGCTGAAGCGGGTCCCCGGCGTCTCCGACGTCGAGGCGGACGACCTCCCCGACGGCGCGGTCGCGGCCGCGGTGACCGGCGCGGGGGACGCCCTCGGCGAGGAGCTGTTCCGCCGCGCGGTGAAGGAGGACTGGGTGCTCGCCGAGCTCCGCCCCGAGCGGGCGTCGCTCGAGGACGTCTTCCGGCGCCTGACCCACGGCGACGAGGAGGGGGACCGATGAGCCACGTCCTGACCGTCGCGGGGAAGGAGTTCCACTGCTACTTCAAGACGCCCGTCGGCTCGATCTTCCTCTTCTTCTTCCTGCTGCTGTGCGGGCTGTTCTTCTTCTTCGTGCCGGACTACTTCAGCCTCGGCGAGGCGAGCCTCCGGCGGTTCTTCGACCTGCTGCCGTGGGTCTACCTCTTCTTCGCGCCCGCGGTGGCGATGAAGATGTGGGCGGAGGAGCGGAAGATCGGGACGATCGAGACGCTCCTGACGAGGCCGGTGGCCGACCATCGCATCGTGCTCGGGAAGTTCCTCGCCTCGTTCGGCCTCCTGGTCGTCGCGCTGGCGCTGACGGCGCCGATCCCGCTCCTCGTCGCGTTCACGGCGGCGAGCCCGGTCGACGTCGGGCCGGTGCTGACCGGTTACCTCGGGGCGGCGCTCCTCGGCGCGGTCTACATCGCGATCTCGCTCTTCGCGTCGGCGCTCACCGAGAGCCAGATCGTCGCGTTCATCCTCGGCCTCGTCCTCTGCTTCTTCTTCTTCGTGATCGGCCTGCCGGACGTGGTCGGGATCTTCCCGCGCGCCCTCGCCGAGTTCCTGACCGACCTCTCGCTCGGCGGGCACTTCGCCAACATCCAGCGCGGCGTCGTCGACACGCGCGACCTCCTCTACTACGCGACCATGCTGACGGTCTTCCTGCTGCTGAACGTCCTGGCGGTCCGGAGGCGGGCCTGAGATGGCGGCCTCGATCCCGAAGCGCCGCCGCGCCGCGTTCGCGTTCACCGTCCTGCTGGTGGTCGCGAACCTGTTCGTCCTGAACTGGATCGCGCGCGACCACTTCGCGCGGCTCGACGTGACGTCGACGAAGGCGTTCACGCTCCACCCGGCGACGATCGATCTGCTGGAGGGGCTGGACGACCTGGTGACGGTCCGGGCGTTCGTGTCGGAGCGGGCGTTCCGCGACCAGCCGCAGTACGCGACGTGGCCGCGGATGCTGCGCGACCTGCTGGAGGAGTTCGTCGCCGCCGGGCGGGGGCAGGTGCGGCTCGAGGTGAAGGACCCGACCGACGACCCCGACGTCGCCCGCGAGGCGCGCACGGCCGGCGTCCGAGAGGTCCAGCTCCAGGGGCGCGACGACCAGTCGGCCGTCGTGTTCAAGGCGTACGCCGGCCTCGTGCTCTCGTACGGGGGGCGGCCCGACGAGGTGCTGCCGTTCGTCTTCCCGGTCGAGCAGCTGGAGTACGGGCTGGCGCTCTCGATGTCGCGGCTCGTCCGGAAGCGGACGGTGACGATCGGCTTCAACTCGCTGCGGGAGGCGCCGAAGGGGCTCGCCCTCCGGTACGCGGGCGCGGCGGGGATGGACGAGAACGACATCGACCGGAACTGGCGGCTGATCCGGCAGGCGCTCGAGCGGCAGTTCGACATCGAGAAGGTGCCGATGGACCGCGAGGTGCCGGCGCACGTCGACCTGCTCGTCGTCCACAACGTGTCCGGGATGGACGAGAAGGCGCAGTTCTACCTCGACCAGTACCTGATGAGCGGCGGCAAGCTCCTCGTGCTCGCGGACGGGACGCAGGAGAACGCCCAGCTGAAGGCGCTGACCGCGCGGAACAACGTGCCGGACGCCCTGTTCGCGCACTACGGGTTCGAGATCGCGCGGAACATCGTCTTCGATCGGCAGGCGTACCAGCCCGACCCGCGCCTGCCGCCGCGGTACTGGTTCCCGAAGCTCCTCTCGCGCTACTTCGACCCCGAGTCGTCGCTCCTGAACGGCATCGACGAGTTCCACCTGATGCTCCCGTCCTCGATCCGGCTGAACCCGCCGGAGGGGGTCGAGGCGGTGGTCCTGGCGAAGACGACGCCGAGCGCGTGGTCGCAGGAGGGGTTCTTCGACGTGCGGCGCGACATGACGCCCCCCGAGAACCTCGACGAGTACGGGCAGTTCGACATGGTCGGCCTGCTGGAGGGGGAGTTCACGTCGTACTTCGCGAACCGCGCGCTCCCCGAGGGGGTCGAGACCTCCTCCCGGGGGCCGACGCGGGAGGAGTTCGAGAAGGCGGGCTTCGAGGTCGAGGACGCCGACGACGGCGCGGACGAGGAGCGGGACGACGAGCCGGACGAGCCCTCGCCGTCGGGTGGCGGAGGGACCGGCGGCGGGACGCAGATCGCGCCGATGTTCGTGCAGGCGCGGTCCCCGGCGACGAAGATCGTCGTGATCGGGAACACGCGCTTCCTCGCCGAGGGGGCGCCGCAGCAGTTCCCCGGAAACCTCCTCTTCCTCTGGGCCCTCGTCGACCGCCTGACGACCGGCAGCTCGCTCACGGACATCCGGAACCGGTCGCTCGCCCCGCCGTCGATCCGCGCCGACCTGACGCCGGGGGCGCGGGCCGCGGTGCGATACGGCGGCATGCTCGGGGTGCCGGCGCTCGTCCTCCTCCTCGGGCTCGGCTCGGTCGTCTGGCGGCGCGCGCGGAGGGGGGCATGAACCGGACGAACGTCCTCCTCCTCGTGGTCCTCGCGGCGCAGCTCGGGTTCCTCGTGGTCGACCGGTTCTTCGTCGGCGAGGCGCATCGTCCGCGGGTCACCGTCGTCGGCGACCGCCTCTTCCCGAAGCTCTCGCCCGAGGCGATCGTCGAGCTCGAGCTCCGGCGGGACGAGGGGGACGTGAAGCTCGTCCGGGGCGCCGACGGCTGGCGCGTCGCGAGCGAGGGCGGGGCGCCGGCCGACGAGACGCTCGTCCGGACCGCGCTCGAGTCGCTCGCCGAGCTCGCGCCCGGACCGGTCGTGTCGGAGAACGAGTCGAAGCACGTCGACTTCGGGGTCGCCGGGCGGGAGGCGATCGAGGTCGTGGCGCGCGACGCGGCGGCGAAGGAGGTCGCGCGTTTCGTCCTCGGCGAGCGGACGTCCGACTGGCGCGGGGCGTACGTCCGGTTCCCCGTCGACGCGGCCGAGGTGATGCTCGTGCCGGGGAACGTCCGGAGCTCGTTCGACAAGGGGGAGGGGAAGCCGGGCGCGTGGCGGGACAAGACGATCCTCGCCGCCGATCCGCTGGCGGTGCGGACGATCCGCGTCGTGAAGCCGGACGACGAGCCGGTCGTCGTCGAGCGGCAGCTCCTCCCGTCGACCGAGGCGGGGAAGGAGGGCGTGCTCCTGCCGACCGAGCAGGACGACTGGAAGCTCCTCGAGCCGGTCGTCGGACTGATGAGCCGGTACGCCGGGAACTCGCTGGCGGCGACGCTCGCCGACCTCCAGGCGGACGGCTTCCACTCCGGGACGGAGTCGCCGGCGGATCTCGGTCTCGACCCGCCGGCCGCGCGCGTCGTCGCGACCCTGGCGAACGGCGCGGAGCTGCGACTCGACATCGGCGCGGAGCGGGACGCGCGCCGCTTCGTGCGGATCCCCGGCGGGGACGACGTCTTCCTCGTCCCGTCGTACCGTCTGTTCGGCTTCCTGGAGAAGGGGGCGGAGCTGAAGCGGGAAGAGGCGCCGGACGGCGGCTGACCTTCTCCCGGTCGGTCGCGCCGGCGCTCAGCCGAGGGCGCCGAGGCCGGCGAGGAGGCGGAGCCGGCGTCGCCGCGCGGGGCGCGGGAGGCCGCGGCGGCGGAGCCACGCGGCGAGCACGCGGCGGCGTTCGGCGCGACTCGACCGTCCGTCGCCGTCGTCCATCGAGCGGAGCAGGCGTCGGACGTCGAGCGCTTCCCCGACGAAGGCGCGCAGCCCGCCGGGGGGCGGGAAGGACGAGCGGTCGAGGTCGATCAGCGCGAACCGGGGGGCGTCCCGGTCGACGACGAAGACGTTCCGGAGCTTCAGGTCGGCGTGGACCAGCCCGCGACGGTGGACGTCGCCGGCGAACGCGCCGAGGGCGTCGAGGAAGCGCCGCCGGCCGGCCGACCCGGGCGGGTGGTCGTGCTTCAGGACGGTCCGCGCGTCCGCCTTGCGCGGCAGGCCGCGCATCAGCAGGACCGACGTGACCCGGCGGAGGCGGGAGGCGACCGGCGCGCTCGCGCCGTAGTGGTGGGCGACGCCGACGCCTCGCCGCTCGGCCTCCAGCGCGCAGCGGAGCGACCGGACGGCGCGGCGGCCGAACAGGAGCTCCTCGATCGCCTCCTTCGGCGACGCCGGCCGGTAGAGCTTCAGGTAGAGCCGCACCGGCGCCCCGTCGACCTCCCGCTCGAACGAGTAGACGGCGCGCCGCTTCCCGAGCTTCTCCTCCTGGCTCCGCTTCTTCGGGGCGGGGACGTGCCGGTCCGGGTCGAGGAGGACCTCGCGCACCGGCCCGTCCGGGGGGACGTCCGGCCGCGTCGTGACGACGCGACGTCCCCGCGGGCCGTCGACCGTCGTGGTCACGGCGAGCGGCCGGCCGTCGGTCTCGATGGGTCGCGCGGTGTCGATCCGGGGGATTGAACCGGCGGGCGGAGCGCGACGCAAGCGGCGGCGGCGGAGGAGGCGGCGCCGCCCCGGCGGCTTGCCCGGTTCTCGCGGCCCGACTACGATCCCCCCATGAGCGACGCGATCCTCTTCACCGGCCTCCTCGGCGCCCTCACGGTGGGCGGGCTGCTGCTCGTCTTCCTGCTGCTGCGGCGTCGCCTGGACGCCCTCTCCGACGCGCTCGGAGCGGTCCGGAGGGAGCTGGACGCGGCGAACGGCGCGCTCCGCGAGGCGGCCGAGCGGGCCGCGGTGGCGGTGGTCGCCGCGCCGGAGGACGTCTCGGCGGGCG
>JAUIEL010000396.1 GCA_030428825.1 bacterium | reverse complement strand
CCCCCGCAGCCGCCGCGCCGCCTCCTCCGGCGGCACCCCGTTGATGAACACCCCCGTCGCCAGCTCGAACCCGCCGACCTGCGCCATCCGCGGCAGCACGTCCACCCGCCAGTGGTGCCCCCCCTCCGGCGGCGGCGCCACCGCGCCGTGCAGCACCAGGTTGAACGAAGGGTCGTCGAACCCCGCCCTCAACCTCCGCAGCACCTCCCCCAGCCGCGCGCCCAAACCCGCGAGCTGTTCCTCCCCCAGATCGACGAACGCCCCCGGGTGACCCTCCGGCGCCACCCGCACCTGCGCCGGGAACCGCCCCGCGTACGGCAGGTACGCCACGAACCCGTCCCCCCGCGCCAGCACCCTGGTCCCGTCCTCCACCTCCGCCAGCACCAGGTCGCACAGCAGGCACCGCCCCGTCCCCTCGCGGTGCCGCACCAGCCGCTCCAGCTCCTCCGCCAGCTCCGGCGGCACGCTCTCCGCCGCCGCGATCTGCGTGTGCGGGTGCGTCAGCGAGGCGCCCGAGCGCGGTCCGCCGTTCCGGAACACCACGACGTGCCGCACGCCCTCCCTCGCCGCCAGCTCTCGCACCCGGTCCCGGTAGACCCGCAGCACCGCCACCAGGCGCTCCGGCGCGAGGTCCGCCAACGACGCGTCGTGGCGCTCGGTCTCCAGCACGACCTCGTGGTGCCCGACCCCCGGCCACGCCTCGTGCTCGGGAGGCGGCGGCGTCCGGAGCGTCGCGTCCGCCGCCAACGCGGGGAAACGGTTCGGCACGACGCGCAGCCGCCACCCGGGACCGTTCGGCGCCGATCCGTCCGGCCGCTCGGCGTACAGCTCGGGCGGCGTCTCCCGCTCGTTCCCCCAGCAGAACGGGCACGACCCGGCGGGGGCCGGCGTCGGCTTCCAGTGACGGAACTCGTTCGGCCGCTGCGCCCGGCCCGCGGAGACCAGCACGCGATGGCCCGTCAGGGGGTCGATCCGGAGCTCGGAGCTCACTCGACTCCCTGCTCGAACAGCCGCGTCAGACGCTCCATCATCTCGTCGGTCGGGTTCTCGTCGAACGTCTCCTCGGGGACGTGGTCCGGCGGCACCCCTTCGACCCGGAAGATCAGCCGACGCTGCGCGCCGCGGCGGTTCAGCCGGACCTCGTAGAGCGACTCGCGCGGGTTCTCCGCCAGCACCTGCCAGAGGTCCGTGAACGTCTCGACGTCCTGCCCGTTCACCGACAGCAGGTCGTCGCCGCGCCGGAACCCGAAGTCCTCCACCGGAGAGCCGTCCTCGATGTCGGTCAGGCTCAGCACGAACCGGTCGCGCGCGCCGTCCCGGTACTGGAAGAACCGGAGGTCGTCCGCGAGCAGCTCGAGTCGGTGCGCGAGGAGGTACCGCCGCCCGTGCGCCGGGATCCGGTACTCGTCGTTCCCGAGGATCTCGACGATCGGCGCCTCGCCGCCGCCGGGGATCGGCCGCGCGGGCGGCGCGACGGCGGCGAACCCGGCGTCGCGGTACGCGCCGAACCGATCGCTCGGGCTCGGCTGCCGCTCGCCGTCCTGTTCCATCGCCGCCGGCCCTCGCCGCAGCAGGTCGAGCAGGACGGTCCCCTCCGCGTCGAACGACGGGCTGGCGGCGTCGAGCATCGCCGCCCCGCCGGCCATCGACACGATCCACCGGAGCTGCCACGACACCGCGCCGATCAGCTCGCCCGTCCGCCGGTCGAGCACGCCGCTCTTGTAGTCGTAGATCACCGTGAAGTCGCGCAGGCGGTCGTAGTCGGTGTGATCGATGTTCAACGCGGGGACGAACGCCTGCGTGGCGATGAACCGCTCGTCGACGAGGTCGTCGCGCATCGCCGGGCGGCCGTCACGCCCCGGCGTCTGCGGATCGAGCACCCACGGCGAGTCGAGCACCACCATGCCCCCCCGCACGATGCGGTGGCGGCGCGCCTGGATCAGCCCGAGGTCGTGGTCGATCGGCACCCGGTCGTTCTGGAACGCGATCACGGCGACCACGTTCTCCTGCCGGTCCATCCGGAGGCTCTCGAGCACGTCGGACTGGAACAGGAGCAGTCGCCCGACCCGCGCCGAGCGCCCCTCCTCGGACGCCAAGAGCCCCCGGCGCACCTGGTCCGCGTGTCCCTCGAGATCGTCCGCGGTCACGTCGTGCCGGAAGATCTGGTTCAGCTCGAGCATCTCGCCGCGCCGGATCTCCCCCATGTCGCGCAGCCCCTCGACGTCCGCGTACCCCTGCAGCAGCTCGACCGTGACCTTCGCCATCTCGTCGACCTCCTGCACCCCGGAGACGAAGCCGTAGCCCGCCCCCTGACCGTCGCCGCCGATCTCCGCGGCGGTCCGGAAGGCGTCCCGGCTGACGGTGCCGACGATCTCGTCGTGGCCGGCCCGCTTCTCCCGCCCGACGATCGTCTCGGTCGCCGCGACGGCGTGGTCGACCAGTCGGTCGATCTCCGCGTCGAACCGCTCCTGGTCGGCGGCCGCGTACCCGCGGAACGTCCGTTCGACGGCGAGGAGCTTCGTCGGCGGCAGCAGCCCGTCGAGCGACGCCTTGAGGCCGTCCCGGATCGCGCCGAGCTCCTCCTGCGTCGCGCCGACGAGCTCGTTCATCCGACGCTCCATCTGGCGGAGCATCCGCTCCTTCTCGCTGGCGTACGAGACCGGGCGCTCGGGCGGCGACTCGTCGACCACGTCGAGCGGTCGCGCGGAGTAACAGCCGCACAGGAGGAGCCCGCCGAGGGCCAGGCGAACGGGGATGCGCATCAGCTTCGACTCCGGTGGGGGAACGCGAGCTCGACGACCTGCTCGAAGTCCTCGACGAAGTGGAACACGAGCCCCTTCCGGGCCTCGTCGGTCAGCTCGTCGATCTCCGAGCGGTTCGCCGCCGGGACCACGACCTGCTTCATCCCGGCGCGCCGCGCGGCGAGGACCTTGTTGCGGAGGCCGCCGACCGGGAGGACGCGTCCGGTCAGCGTCAGCTCGCCGGTCATCGCGAGCCGGGCCCGGATCCTACTCTCCCGGAAGAGCGACACGAGCGCCGTCGCGATCGTGATCCCGGCGGACGGCCCGTCCTTCGGCACCGCCCCGGCCGGGACGTGCACGTGCAGGTCGTGCTTCTTCAGGTCGGGCGCCTCGAACCCGTACGCCGACGCGTTCGCGCGGACGTGCGAGAGGGCGATCCGCGCCGACTCGAGCATCACGTCGCCGAGCATCCCGGTGATCGTGAGCTGGCCGTGCCCCGGCGTCATCGTCGCCTCGACCGACAGCGCCTCGCCGCCGACCGGCGTCCACGACAGCCCGACCACGACCCCGGGGCGGTCGGTCCGGACGATCCGCGACTCGAGGAACGGCGGGGCGCCGAGCAGCCGCTCCAGCCGCTCCGGCCCGATCTTCTCCTTCCGGGCCCGCCCCCTCGCGGTCTTCGTCGCGATCTTCCGGCAGATCCGCGCGAGCTGCTGCTCGAGCCGACGCACGCCGGCCTCCCGCGTCCAACCGTGGAGCAGCTCGCGCATCGCCGGCCGCGTGATCGTGACCGAGCGCGGCTTCAGGCCGTGACGCTCGACCTGGCGCGGCAGCAGGTAGCGGTTCGCGATCCCGATCTTCTCGTTGGTCGTGTAGCCGGGGATCTCGATCACCTCCAGCCGGTCGAGGAGCGCGGGCGGGACGGTCGACAGGTTGTTCGCGGTCGCGACGAACAGGACCCGCGACAGGTCGAACGGCAACTCGAGGAAGTGGTCGGAGAACCGGTCGTTCTGCTCCGGATCGAGCGCCTCCAGCAGCGCCGCCGACGGGTCGCCGCGGAAGTCCGCCCCGAGCTTGTCGAGTTCGTCGAGCATGAACACCGGGTTGTTCGATCCCGCCGTCTTCAGTCCCTGGAGGATCCGGCCCGGGAGCGCCCCGACGTACGTCCGCCGGTGGCCGCGGATCTCGGCCTCGTCGCGTATCCCTCCGAGACTGATCCGGACGAATTTCCTTCCCAGCGATTCCGCGATCGCCCGACCGAGCGACGTCTTCCCGACCCCCGGCGGCCCGGCGAAGCAGAGGATCGGACCGCGATGGTCCGGCTTCAGCTTCCGGACGGCGAGGAACTCGAGGATCCGCTCCTTCACCTCGTCGAGCCCGAAGTGGCTGTCGCGCAGGATCTTCTCCGCCGCGTCGAGATCGCTCCGGTCGGTGGTCGAGAGCGCCCACGGGAGCGAGGCGATCCAGTCGAGGTAGTTCCGGATGACCGCGGCCTCGGGCGACTCGAGCGGGAGGAGCGACAGGCGCTCGAGCTCGTCGTGCGCCCGCTCGCGCGCCTCCTCCGGGAGGTCCGCCTCGGCGAGCCGCTCCTCGAGCCGCTCCAGCGCCACCGCCTTCTCGTCCTTCGCCTCGCCGAGCTCCTTCCGGATCTCCTTCAACTGCTCGCGCAGGAAGAAGTCGCGCTGCTGCTCCTCCAGGCGCTTCCGGATCCGGTCCTGGATGCGCTGGCCGAGCTCGAGCAGCTCGACCTCGCGGGTCAGGATCGTGATCAGGTGCTCGAGCCGCCGGTGGACGTCGAACGTCGCCAGCAGCCGCTGTCGTTCCTCCGCCTCCCGGACGAAGTAGCTCGCGGCGAAGTCGGCCATCGCCTTCGGGGTCTCGACGTTCGCCGCCGCGACCTTGAACTCGTCGGGGATCGACGCGTCGGTCGAGAGGAGCTTCCGGATGATGCCGCGCAGCACGCGCATCATCGCCTCGGACTCCTTCGGCGCCGAGTCGCCCTCGTCGTCGTACGCGACCTTCGCGATCAGGACCGGCCGCTTCCGGAGGAGCTTCTCGATCCGGAACCGCTTCATCCCCCGGACCACGACCGACACCGAGTCGTCGGGCATCCGGAGGGTCCGCACGATCCGCGCGGCGCAGCCGACGTCGTGGAGGTCGTCCCGCTCGAGGTCCGCGTCGTCCTCGAGCGACTCCTTGGCGAGGATGCACCCGACGAACGTCGTCTGCGACTCGGCCTGCTCGATCGTCTTCTTGGCCAGCGTCGCGCTCAGCGAGATCGGCGCCACGAGGTCGGGGAAGACGACGACGTTGTCGTGCGGGATCAGGAAGAGGTTCTGCGGCGGCGCGTCGCCCGCCTCGACGATCGCGAGCTTCGGCTCGCCGGCGTCGTCGTCCGACTCGGCGCGGTCGGTCGGCCCCTCCCCGTCGGGCGCATCGGGGACGTCCGGTGCGTCGGGGGGCGCGGGCGGTTCGGGAGTCTCGGTCGCGTCACGGGCCATACCGAGAGTCTAGGAGTCCGGAGCGGAAGTGCGAACCGGCCCCGGCACCCCCGAAGACTGCTACGCTGAGATCTCGCGAACCCGCCCCCCTCGCGCCCCGTTCGGGACCGACCATGCGCCGACCGCGTCCGCTCGCCTTCCCCGTCTCGCTCGCCGCGATCCTCCTCGGCGGGTCGACCCCCGCCGCCGAATCGACCGCCGTCGCGGCGTACTCCGGAAAGTGCACCGGGCCGGGCGGCTTCACGCCCCTGGCGGTCGAGCTCTCGCTCGCTCCGATCGACGCGCGGGAGGCGCTCGACCGGCGGCTCCCGTCGCTGGAGGCGTCGTCGGCGACGCTCGTGATCGAGGTCGTCGACGCGGCGCCCGCGGACGGTCCGGACGCGCCGCCGGTCCGGGGCCTGACGGTCCGTCCGTTCGCCCTCGACCCGGACGCGCTCGACCGGGTCCGGCTGTTCGCCGAGCCGTTCTTCGCGGAGACCGTCGACCCGTTCCGAGAGGCGGCGCGGGCGGTCGCCGAGGCGACGATCCGCCTCCGGATCGGGGCGGCCGCGGCGACGCCCGCGTGGCTCCTCGACGGCCTCGGCCAGTGGGCGGTCGAGGACGAGGCGACCGCGGGGGGCGCTCGACCGGCGACGCCGACGCACGGGTGGCACCTCTCCGCCGAGCAGCTCGCGCCGGGGCTCGACGCCGAGCCGTGGTCTCCCTGGCGGAGGTTCGAGGCCCGGCGCGCGATCGACACGCTGATCCGACTCGGCGGCGCCGACGCGCCGGACCGACTGGCGGCGGCGCTCGCGCGCGGCGAGGACGCCCGGGCGACGATCGAGGTCCTCGTCGCGCGGACCTGGGAGGAGTTCACGCAGGCCGCCCGGGAGGAGGCCCTCGCGGCCGTCGGGAGTCGTCGGACCGAGACGTCGGCGCCGCTCCTCGACGGCTGGGCGGCCGCGCGGAGGGGCGAGTGGCCGGAGGCGCTCGAGCGGGCGCAGGAGGCGATCCGACGGGACGACCGGACGCTCCACCCGGAGGCGCTCTGGCTCGGGGCACGGGCGCTGAACGAGCTCGGCCGGCCGGAGGAGGCGCTGAAACCGATCGAGCATTTCTTCCACCTCCTGCCGAAGGGGAGCGACGCCGCGCGCGCGCTGATCGGCGACGAGGCGCCCCCCGCGCGCCATCTCCTGGGCCGGGTCCTGTTCGAACGGGCCCGGGCGTTCGCCGCGCTCGACGACCGGGCGGCGGCCGCGGAGAGCGTCGCGGAGATGCTGCTTCGCTCCCCGGACGGCGAGTCGATCGAGGCGGCCCGCCGGCTCCTGGCGGGGGGCTGACCGCGCTCCGTCCGTCGGCCCCCGCCCGACCCGCGCGCGGTGGCCGGCCTTCTCCCGGCCTCCTCGCCGGTCGGAATCCGACCCGGAGCGCCTCGGGTTTCCGGCTCGAAACAGGAGGGACCGAAGAGGCGTGGTGCCCCGTTTCGGCCGCCCCCCGACCCGGCCGGTGAACGATAAGCTCGGGTGATCTGCTCGATCGACAACTCCGAACGGAATCCCCCCCCCATGGTTTCCT
>JAUIEL010000395.1 GCA_030428825.1 bacterium | reverse complement strand
CTCGGCGACGGTCATCCCCTTCAGCTTCTTCGCGACCTTCCGCTTCAGCAGGCGCTCGGAGAGCGGGGTCGCGCCGTTCGCCTTCGTCGACCCGATCGCGCCGATCTCGTCGAACGCCACGTTCAACTTCGCGGCGATGAGCTGACCGGCGAGTCCGCCGGCGGCCTTCAGCCCCTCCTTGCTGCTGTCCGTCATGACGCCCGGCTCGCCCCGGACCGGGAGGAGCTTGCGGACCTCCTCCGCCGACTCGAGCCGGAAGGAGTGGAGCCCCTTCTTGTCCTTGCCGATCCGCAGGCCGCGCGGGAACGCCTCGTCGAACCGCTTCTTCAGCGTCTTGTGCGCGTTCTCCTTGGCGTCGGGGCCGCCGCCCCAGTCCTCCATGTTGAACGTCACGAGGTGGTTCTTCTTCGCGTCGCCCTTGCCGACCTCGTCGGCGGCGAGGGTCGTCGGGCCGAGCGCGAGCGCGAGGCCGAGGGAGGTGAGGAGGGAGCGATTCATGGGGGTCTCCTGAACGGGGGGGACCGGGTCGGGCCGGCACCGGATCATCCTACGCGCGCGCCGGGACGCGGCCGAGACGGAGTCGGTACACTTCCGCCGTGTTCCCTCCCGCCGGCCCGCTCGTGCTCCTCTGCGCCGCCGTCGCCGCCCTCGCCGACGAGGGTCCGGAGGCGTGGGTGCGGCGGGTCGAGGCGCGGATCGGGGCGTGGCGCGGCGCCCCGGTCGCGCCGCCGCTGGTCGTCGAGGCGGTCGCGGCGGAGCACGTCGTGGGGGCCTCCGGTCGCGAGCCGCCGCGGGGGTTCCTCGCGCGCCCGGCGGTGGTCGAGGCGTTCGGGCTCGACTCGTTCCTCGGCCCGTCGGACGTTCCCGGACCTCGGCGCGACCGCGCGGCGGCGGCCGACGGCGACAGGGTCCTCGTCGCGACCGGGGCCTCGGTCCTCCGCCGCCGTCTCGACCTCGTCGACGCCGTGGTCCGCGCGGTCGTGACGCGTCGCGCCGCGGCCTCGGACGGCGCGGCGCCGGACGACGACGCGGCGCTCGCGCGGGCGGCGCTCGTCGAGGGGGAGGTCCGGTGGCTCCGGTCGCTCGTCGTCGCGGACCTGGCGACGGCGATCGCGGAGCGCCTCGACGAGACGGACGATCTCACGGTCGCCGAGCCGACTCCGCCGCCGCTCGTCTCCGCGTGGGGTCGGCTGCTGGCCGAGGACGGCGAGGCGTTCCTCCGGGCGGTCCACGCGGACGGAGGGTGGGAGGCGGTCGATCGCGCCTCGCTCGCGCCGCCCGGGTCGACCGAACAGCTCCTCCATCCGCGCCGGGCGTACCTCGAGGCGAGGGACGAGCCGGTGACGGTCCCCGCGTCGTCGCTCGGCGCTCGCCTCCCGACCGGCTTCGAGACCGAGGCCTCGACCACGCTCGGCGAGTTCGGCGTCGGAGCGTTCGTCCGGCTCGCGGGCGATCCGGTCCGCGCGGTCCGGGTCGCGCGCGGCTGGGACGGCGACCGGGCGACGGTCTGGCGCCGGGGCGACGTGCGCGTCCTCGAGTGGGAGGTCGTCTTCGACGACGAGGCGGACGCGGCGGAGGCGATCGACGCGCTCCGGAAGGTGTTCCAGCGCCGCTTCCACCGGACCGTCGCGGGGGACGGGATCTCGATCGTCATGGACGTCGGGGAGACGGCCGTCCGCGCGATCGACGAGGCCGGGGCCGTCCGGTCGTCGGCCCGGCGCGAGGGACGATCGGTGCGGTGGGTCGACGAGCGTTCGGGACGGCTCGACCTCCGCGCCGTCGTCGACTGACGTCGGTCCGGAGCGCGCGCCGGTCGTCAGACGCCGCCCGGCGCCTCGAACGTCCGCGGCACCTGACGCACCGCGTAGACCCGCCGCGCCGGGTGCGCGTCGGCGTTCCCGAGCACCAGGTCGCCGGAGAGGGCGGAGAAGTACCGTTCGAGCTCGTCCCGGTTCTCCCCGTCGCCGTCCATCTCCTCCATCGCGGCGACGAGCATGCGGTCGGCGCCTTCTCGCATCGCGTCGTCCGCGGCGATGCGGCGGACCGCGACGTCGTCGCTCGTCCGCCCCTCGATCGCGAGCCGCTCCTCCCAGGGGAGCTGCACCCCGCCGGAGAAGAACCCGATCACCTCGGGGGCGATCGCCTGGTCGACGCGCGGGTCGAGCGTGAGGACGAACAGGTCGACGTCCTCGTCGTGCTGCCGGAGGCTCGGCAGGAGAGGCTCGAGCTCGGCCGGATCCTTCGCCACCAACAGGGTCGGGGCGTCGGGGTGGGGATCGAACTCGACCAGCTGGGCGCCGAGGCGCCACGCGAGCGCGGCGGCGATCGGCCGGGTCTCGGGCGACGCGGCGGCGACGCGCTCGGGCTCGACGTCGAGCGCCGGCAGGAGCGCCTCGAGACGCAGGAGGACGTCCGCGATCCAGTCGACCCCGACGATCCCGCGCGGGAGCTGGTGGTCGACGCGGAGGGTCGCGCCTCCCTGTTCGACGAAGTACCAGTCGCGCGCGTCGAGCCGCCCGCGGCCGAGGACCCGGGCGGCGCGGCCGATCATGGCGGCGACCGCGTCGAGCTGGGCGTCGGCCTGTTCGTCGCCGCTCGCGTCGATCGAGTCGAACGCCTCGCGCGCCGCGTCGAGGTCCCCGAGGTGCAGGTGGCACTCGACCATCAGCAGGCCGGCCGCGAACGGCTCGGGCCCCGCGATCGACGCGTCGGCCGCGGTCCGGGCGAGGTGGGGGAGCGCCGCCGCGAACTCGCCGGCCTGGAACAGCGCGTAGCCGAGCTCGTACCGCACGAGCGGATGGTCCGGCTCGCGTTCCGCGCAGAGCTCGAGGTAGCGGACCCCGAGGACGGGGCGGTGCTGCTCCACCAGCGTGAACCCGAGGTCGTACAGGGCCTGCGGGTCGCCCGGGTCGGCGGCGACGTCGGCGAACCGGTCGGCGTCCTCGCGGGAGCCGAGGTGCGCGGCGAGCTTCGCCGCCGCCGGCAGCCCCTCCGGGTGGAGCGGCGCGAGCGTCAGGAGGTCGAGCACGGCCCGGAACGCGCCGCGGAGGTCCTTCGCCTCGACCCGCTCCTGGGCCGCGCCGAGCAGCGACTCCGGCGTCGGCGCGTCTTCGGGGTTTGAAACCATCCCGGCGAGTCTACACAATGAATCGGACACATCCTCCTCGTCCGACGAAGGTGCGCGTTGCTCACGGTCGCGGTCATCAACCAGAAGGGAGGCGTGGGGAAGACGACGACGACCGTCAACCTCGGCGCCGGCCTGGCGCGGCTCGGGAACCGCGTCCTCCTCCTCGATTTCGACCCGCAGGCGAACCTCACCAGCCACCTCGAGCCGACCGGCGACGCGAACGAGGGGACGACGTACGACCTCCTCCGCGACCGGCGCCCCATCGCGGAGCTGGTCCGGGAGACCGGCGAGGAGAACCTCTTCGTGGTCCCCGCCGGCGACGACCTCGCCGGCGTCGAGATCGAGCTGGCGTCGGAGATCGGCCGCGAGTCGATCCTCCGCGACGCGCTCGCCCGCGCCGAGGCGGACGGACTGGCCGCCGACTTCGTCCTGATCGACTGCGCGCCGTCGCTCGGTCTCCTCGCGGTGAACGCGCTGACCGCCGCCGACGAGGCGCTCGTCCCGATCCAGGCGGAGTTCTTCGCGCTCTCCGGGATGGCGAAGTTCGTCGAGGTGCAGCGCCTGGTCCAGAACCGGCTGAACGACCGCCTCCGACTCGCCGGCATCGTCATCTGCATGTGGAAGGGGAACGCGCGCCTCTCGCACGAGGTCCGCGAGGAGGTCGAGAACGTCTTCGGCGACGTCCTGTACCGCGGCGTCGTCCGGCAGAACGTGAAGCTCGCCGAGGCGCCGTCCGCGGCGCGCACGATCTTCGACTACGCGCCCGACTCGAACGGCGCCGCCGACTACGCGGCCCTGACGATCGAGTTCCTCCGCCGACACGAGGGGGTCGTCCCCGCCGACGCGATGGAGCGGCTCCTCCGCTCGGGCCCGCCCCCGGCCGCCGCGCCCCCCGCGACCGAGGAGGCCGAAGAGGTCGAGGAGGCCTCCGGGTCGGTCGAATCCGCCGACGCCGCCGCGTCCGAGGAAGGTGCGGCCGCCGCCCCGTCCGCCCCGCCCGAGTCCGAGGGGCGCCCCGCCCCCGACGCCCCCGAGGAACCCGAGAAACCGCTCCAGCCGGACGCCCCCCCTGCCGATGAGGGAGGGACGCGGCCGGATGCGCCGACCGCGATCGATCCGGTCCAGGCCGACGGCGGGGGGCCCGGACCGTCCTGATGCGGAGACGGACATGGTGGGGCGAGGCATCCTCGCGGCGGGACTCTGGAGCGCGACGGTCGGGTTCCTCGGAGGCGACGCCGGCGCGGCGCCCGTCGACGGACCGGCCGCCTGGACGGTCGAGGCGGTCACCCGCTCGGGGGCGCGCTACAGCGGCGTCGTCGTCCGCTCGGACCGGACCGCGGGGCTGTTCGACGACGGCGTCGCGGCGGACCTCTCGGACTGGGACGCCCGGAGCCGCATCGAGCTGAGGTGGTTCAACGGCCTGTCGGGGAGCATCTCGTTCAAGGCGAGCGAGTTCGTCACCCTGGAGCGGACCGGCACGCTGACCGAGGACGAGCTGAAGGAGCGTGAGCGGGCGCGGACGACGTCGAGCTCGGACAAGTGGGAGAAGGAGCGCGCCCGGCTGGCGAAGGTGTACGACGAGCGTTCGCGGCGCGCGACGGCGGCGGCCGAGGCGGCGGCCGCGGCCGCGGAGAAGGCGGCCCTGTCGCTCGATCGGAAGCTGACGGAGACCCAGAAGGAGCTGCTCGACGCGTACCCTCCCGAGGACGGGTGGATTCCCGCGAAGAAGACGCAGCTCTACCATCAGTCGGTGATCCTGGACAACCAACCGCTCACCGACCGGGAGCGGGAATGGCTCGATCGCTACTCGGAATGGAAGCCGGCGTACGACCTGTGGCTCGAGGCGGAGAAGAAGAGGATCGCGGCCGAGGCGGCGGCGGAGCAGGCGGGGAAGCTCGTCGCGCCCGGGGAGCGCTCGGGTCCGGCGGGGACGGCGAAGAGCGCCGCGTCGGAGATCGATCCGGACCGGCCGACGGCGGAGGAGGCGAGCCGCCTCCCGCCCCCGCTGACCGGGGAGGCGCCGGAGCCGGAGAAGGTGTCGGAGACGGCGCCGAAGCCGATCCCGCTCTCCGGGACCGGGGGCTGATCGAGGCCCGGTCCGCCCGCGCCCGCGCCGCGGAGCTCGCGGCGCGCGGCGGCGGGTTCGGTCGCCTCCTCTCGCTCGCCTCGCTGCCGTACGCGGGGGTGGTCCGGCTTCGGAACCGGCTGTACGACCGCGGCGTCCTGCCGAGCCGGGGGGCGTCGGTCCCCTCGATCTGCGTCGGCAACCTCACGACCGGGGGGACCGGCAAGACGCCGATCGTCGCCTGGCTCGCCGCCGCCGCCCGCCGCGCCGGCCGCCGGCCCGCGATCCTGACCCGGGGCTACCTCCCGCGGGGGGCCGCCGGTCCGCCGGACGAGGTGCGTCTGTACGCGCGGCTCGTGCCGGACGTCCCGGTCGTCGTCGACGGCGACCGGGTCCGGGGCTCGGCGCGGGCGACGGCGGACGGGGCGGATCTCCTCCTGCTCGACGACGGGTTCCAGCACCGCAGGTTCGCGCGCGACGTCGACCTCGTCCTGCTCGACGCGGCCGACCCGTTCGGCGGAGGTCGGCTCCTCCCGGCCGGCCGGCTCCGCGAGCCGCCGTCCGGGCTCTCGCGCGCGACGGCGGTCGTGCTCACGCGATGTTCCCGGGCCGGCGACGAGGCGCTCGCCCGGGCCGAGGCGGCGGTCCGCGCGCGCGCCCCGGACGTGCCGATCCTCCGCGAGGACCACGTCGTGCGCGAGGTGCTCTCCGCCGGCGACGCGAAGCCCCCCTCGCTCGACGGGGCGCAGGTCCTCGTCTTCTCGGGGATCGCGGACGGCCGCTCGCTCGTCGAGACCGTCCGCTCGCTCGGGGCGCGCCCGGTCCGCGCCGCCGACTTCGGGGACCACCACGCGTTCACCTCGGCCGAGGTCCGCTCGCTCGAGGCGGAGGCCGCGGCGCTCGGGGCGGCGTGCGTGGTGACGACCGAGAAGGACCTCGTCCGCCTCGAGGGCGCGGCCGCCTGGAGGGGGCTGGTCCCGCTGGCGGCGCCCCGGATCGTCCCGCGGCTCTCGGCGGCCGATCGCGCCGTCCTCGCTCGCGTCGTCGGTTTCGAAATCGACGATCCGGAGGGAGAATGACCGCCCCGAGCCGCCTCGGGGCCGGTTTCATCGGAGGTCCGGCCGCGCCCGCGCGTGGGGGCGGCCCCCGGAGGTGATGATGCGTCGTCCGTCGATCCTCGCCCTGTTCCCGCTGCTGCTCGCCCCCTCGGGCGAGTCGTCGGAGGGGCCGGCCGCGCCCGAACGTCCGAGCCTCCAGGAGGTCCGGCGGTGGGCCGGGGAGCTCGATCGCCTGGTGGAGGCGGACCTCGCGCGGCGGGGGGCGCGCCCCGGGCCGCGCGTCGACGACGCCACGTTCCTGCGGCGGACGACCCTCGCGATCGCGGGGAGGATCCCGACCGTCGCCGAGGAGGAGGCGTTCCGGACCGATCCGTCCCCGACGAAGCGTCACGAGCTGGTCGACCGCCTCGCCGCCGGGCGCGGGTACGAGAGCTCGATGTTCCACTGGTTCGCGGACCTGCTCCGGATCCGGACCAAGCTCGCCCGTTACACCTCCGGCGAGCCGTACGTCCACTACGTGAAGGACGCGATCGCGACCGACCGCCCG
>JAUIEL010000394.1 GCA_030428825.1 bacterium | reverse complement strand
GTTCGTGCTCGACGTCGAGCGGGGGGAGACGCGACGCATCGCCCCGGGCCTCACCGCCTCCTCCGTCTCCTGGTCCCCGGACGGCGAGTGGCTCGCGTTCACCGGTCTCGCGCGGGGGGCCGAGCCGGGACTGTTCCTGGTCCGCCCCGACGGCCGCGACCTGCGACGTCTCGCGACGGGGGCGCGCCCGAGCTGGTCTCCGGACGGGCGTCGGATCGCGTGGTACGACACCTCCTCGACGCCGATCCGAATCGAGGTCCTCGATCTCGACGCCGAGCTCGTGACGCGCCTCGCGTCGTTCGGACCGTTCCCGCTCCCGTGGGCCGACCTCGTCTTCTCCGCCGACGCCGAGCACCTGTACTACACGCGCACGTTCGTCGCGGACGACGGCGGGTACTCCGCGCACGTCCGTCGCGTGCGGATGCGCGACCGGTTCGACGAGCCGATCACGTCGGGCGCCGGAGCGCGGCTCCTCGGGCGGTCCCCGGACGGCGAGACCCTGGCGCTCCTCCGGGAGGGCGAGACGGGCGGAGGCTCCGCGGTCCTGACGCTGCGGAACGTCTCGAGCGGCCGCGAGCGCCCGCTCCTCTTCGGACCGGGCGGACCGGGAGGACCGGGAGGACCGACGGGACTCTCCCTCCTCACCGGCCGGACCGTGGCGAGCTTCGCCTGGTCCCCCGACGGCGCCCTCCTCGCGTTCGACCTCGCCGACACGGACGAGACCGCCGGCCGCAGCGGACCGCTCGTCGCCGACCTCGAACGCGGCCTCCTCGCCCCCGTCGGCGGCTCCGGCGTCGTCTTCGGGACGAGCCTCGCCTGGCGCCCTTAGCAGCCCGGCGAAGAAGTGCTCTCGGTGCGAGGCGAGTCCATCGCGGCCGAGATCGACGCGCGAGACCGCAGTCATGCTCGCCGTACTCCGAGGATCTCGCAACGCGGAGCTCGGCCGCGAGGTCGTACCCGGCAGCTGCTCTCGCGGAAAGCAGCGGGAGGGGGCCGCCGCAGCCCGGAGTGAATTCTTCGACGGGCTGTTGGACGGGCACCCGGGACGGGCTCCATTCGTCCGCCTTCAGGGGATCCGAATTCCCTCCCGCGGGAGGAGGAGGAGCGGCACGCCTCCCGCGAAGGTCGGGAGGATCGGGACGTCGCCGACCACGAAGTCGATGCCGGAGGTGAGCTGGCCGTCGAGGACGGACACGAGCGCGGGGTCGGCGACCGTCGGCGCGAGACCGCACGGTTCGCCGACCCCGCAGATGAACCCGTCGCCGTCGAGGTCCGGCCCCGCGGCGACGATCCACGCGCCGGTCGGGAGGGACGACAGCGCGTACGCCCCCGACCCCGGCTGCGCCGTCGCCACGCCGAGCGTCCCGAAGAACGCCGGGTCGACGACGAGGACGTAGATCGTTCCGAGATCGAGGACCGCGCCGCCGCCGGTCGACACCTCCATCCGGACGTCGATCTGGGCGCTGCCGCCGTTCGACGAGATCGAGACCCGTCCGGTGTAGACGCCGGGCGCGAGGCCGGCGCGGTTCACCTTCACCTGCATCGTCGCCGGGGCGCCGCCGCTGCTCGGAGTGATCGAGAGCCAGTTCGCCCCCTGGAACTCCTGGTCCGTCGCCGAGTACGAGAGCGCGCCGCCGCCGGAGTTGGCGATCGCGACCGCCTGCTGGTCGAGGGCGCCGCCGAAGTCGAGGAACCCGGCGGAGACCGACAGCTTCGGCCCGCCGGTCGGGGGCCCGGACGCGGCCTGGACCGCGGCGAACGCGTCGACGAGGCCGTGGCCGAAGACCGGGTCCCAGCCGCCGGCGCCGAGGTCCTCGGCGGTCGACGTCAGGATCGACTCGATCTGGTCCGGCGTCAACGACGGGTTCACCGACAGGAGGAGGGCGCAGACCCCCGCCACGTGCGGCGCCGCCATCGAGGTCCCCTGGTAGAACTCGAACGAGTACGCGTTCGCCTGTTCGTCGACGAGCGTCGACAGCACGCCGTCCGGATACCCGTCCTTCGTCTCGTCGGCCTGAACGTCCCCGCCCGGCGCCGCCACGTCGATCGCGGAGCCGAAGTTCGAGTACGACGCCTTCTGCTTCGCCGTCTGCACCGCCGAGACCGAGATCACGCCGGGATACGACGCCGGGTACGAGAGCTGGCTGGTGTCGTCGTTCCCCGCCGCCGCCACGACCACCACGCCGGCCGCGCGCGCCGCCGCCACCGCGTCGGCGACGGTCTGGTTGTAGCCGTACCCGCCGAGCGACATGTTGATGACGTCGGCGCGCTTCGGCGGCACCTGGAACGACGCGTTCGGCAGGCCCGCCGCGTACCGGATCGCCTCCGCGATGTCGGCGTCGGCGCCGCCGAGCTTCCCGAGCACGCGCAGGTGCATCAGCCTGCAGTTCCAGTCGACACCGGCGACGCCCTGCCCGTCGTTCGTCGAGGCCCCGACGGTCCCCGCGACGTGCGTCCCGTGCCACGACGAGCGGCCGTCCTGGTACGCCTGGTCGCCGACGTCGGTCGGATCCGGATCGAAGCCGTCCCCGTCGAGCGCGTTCTGCGGCAGCGACACGAAGTCGAACCCGGTCCCGCTGTCGCGCGCCACGAGGTCGGGATGGGCGACGATCCCGGTGTCGAGGATCGCGACGGTGACGCTCGCCGAGCCGGTGGAGACGTCCCACGCCTGAGGCAGGTTCATCAGCGGGTAGTGCCACTGCAGCGGGTAGTAGGTGTCGTTCGGCGTCGCGAACGCGCGCCGGAGGTGGTTCGGCTCGGCGTAGGCGACCGCGGGGTCGCGCGCGAGCGCGCCGAGCTCGATCGCGGTCCGGCGCCGGCGCAACCCGTCGTCGACGTCGTCGAGCCCGCCGAGCCGGACGACGAACGGGCCCGCCGGAGACGCCATGCGGACCGCGTCGCCGCGCGCGGCCGCCCACGCCTCGCGGTCGGCCGACGCGTCGTTCAGCTTCACGATCACCTCGCCGGGCACGGACTCCTCGTCGAGCCCGAAGTACCGCTCGGCGACCGGCGGGGACGGGACGTGGACCGCCGGGCCGGACGGCGCGAGCGCGAACCCCGCCTCCTCGGCCGACGCGGCGAGCCCCGAGGATCCCGGCGGGCCGGAGAGGAGGCGCAACAGGTAGCTCCCGGTCCCGGACCAGGCGTAGACGACGACGTCGAGCTTGGCCGTCCCTCCCGGCGGGAGCGTCACCGCGAGCAGCCCCTCCTCGGGCTCCTGCGCGGTGGCGAGCGCGCCGAGGAAGACCCCGGTCTCGCCGTCGTACAGCTCGACGTCGAAGTCGACCGAGACGTCGTGCAGCAGGACGAGGTAGACGGTCTGCGGGCCGTCGAGCTGGTAGCGGTACCCGTCGACGTCCGCGGGCCCCGCGATGCCGTTGCCGACGGCGCCGAGGACGCGCGAGAGCTTGCCGGGGAAGAGCGATCCCACGAACTGCGTCTGCGCGACCTGGTCGTTCGGCTCCAGCTCGGGCAGGACGGCGATGTCGGCCGCCGTGACGACGCCGGAGATGCCGCCCGTCCCCTCGAACGGCTCCTTCACCGACTTCTTCTTCACCTTCGGCGGCTTCAGCGAGAACTGGACGTCGATCGCCCCCGCCGCGCCGACGTTCTGGAGCACCAGGAAGTGCTCCCCGAACGCGGAGAGCGGCGCCTTCTTCACCTTGACCGTCGTCCCGCTCGCCGAGAGGAACGGGGCGAGGTCGGTGTCGGAGAACGGACCGGTCACCTTCGACAGCGACGGCACGGCGCCCGAGCCGCTCGAAGGCTTCGCGGTCGCCGTCAGCTTCGTCCCCGCCTTGACGTCGAACGGGACGAGCCGGATCTCGCCGGCCTGCATCGACTCGGTCCGGGTGAACTTCAGGTGGGCGTCCTTCTGGAGCTTCCCCGACGTCGACGCCGTGTAGGCGCCCCCCTTCCCGTTCGCCGACCGGATCCTCAGCCGGTACGTCGCCGTCGCCGGCGCCGGGAACTTCTTGATCTGGAACGTCCCCTTCCCGAGCCCCTTCTCGAACGGAAACGTCCCGAGCGGCGCGCCGGTCGACGCGTCCTCGAGCTCGGCGAACGGCTTCAACCCCTTCTTCCCCTTCACCTTGACGGTGATCCTCTCCCCCTGGAGGGCCTCGAGGACCGCCTCGTCGACGTCGCCGGGGTGGTCGATCGTCCCGGAGAGCTTCTCGCCGAGGACCAGCTCGGCCTCGCCCGCCCCGCCCGTGGCGGCGAGGAGTCCGAGAAGGAGGAAGACGGTCCTGAGGGGCATGTTCGCCTCCGATACGAAGCCGTGAGGGTCCACCCGGTCGGGGCGTTCTTCGCATCCCGGCGCCGGGGGGCACACCGAAACGAACGAAAAGCGTCGACGACCGCGACACCGATTCCGGCCCGGTTTTTCGGGGGCACGATCCGGGCCGTCCGCGAAGGGACCTCCGTCATCACCCATCCGACGGAGGAAACGCATGAGAACCCGATCCCTCGGCCTCGCCGCCGCCCTGGCTCTCGCCGCCGCGAGCGCCCACGCCCAGAACGTCCCGCTCGACTTCCGCTTCTCGTACCAGGGAGAGCTCCGGCTGAACGGCGTCGTCGTCGACCAGCCGAGCGACCTCCGGTTCGCGCTCTTCGACCAGCCGGTCGGCGGGAACCAGATCTCCTTCACCAACAGCCTGAACGCCGTCCCGGTCACCCGCGGCGTGTTCGAGGTCGAGCTCGACTTCGGCAACGTCGCCTTCGCCGGCGACCAGCGTCACCTCGAGATCTCGGTCCGCTCGCCGGCCGGGGTCGGGACGTTCACGACCCTCTCCCCGCGCGTCGAGCTCACCCCGACCCCGAACGCGCACTTCTCTCGCTTCGCGGGCCTCGCCTTCGACGCCTTCGAGCTCGACGGCCTCGACTCGACCGACTTCGTTCAGAAGGGAGAGGCGAGCACCATCACCTCGGCCATGATCGTGCCCGGGAACGTGACCCAGTCGAGCCTCCAGAACGGCTCGGTCTCGACCGCGAAGATCCAGCCCGGCGCGGTGACGAACAACGAGATCGCCGCGGCGACGATCACCGGGGCGAAGATCGCGGACGGCGGCATCGGCGCCGCCGACCTCGCGAACGGCTCGGTGAACTCGGCGAAGATCGTCGACGGGACGGTCACCCTCGCCGACCTCGCGACGAACTCGGTCGACTCCTCGAAGATCGTGAACGGCAGCGTCACCGCCGCCGACCTCGCCGCCGGCGCGATCGACGGAGGGGACGCGGACACGGTCGACGGGCTGCAGGGGAACCAGTTCCTCCGCTCCGACGCGAACGACATCATCACCGGGAACACGGTCTGGAGCGTGACCGGAGGCTCTCCGAACTCGCTCACCATCGGCGGCGGCAACCTCGAGCTGTTCCTCGGGGACACGTCGGCCGACCGGACGACCGTGATCGGCGGGTTCGCGGTCGACGGCACCTCCGTGGAGCTGAACGAGTCGACCCTGATCGAGGCCCTCGACACGAACGCGGACTTCGACACCGACCTGACGATCCACGGCGGGACGTCGAACCTCTTCACGCTGAACCTCGGCGCGAAGAGCAGCGACGTCGTCGAGGTGAAGGGCTTCCTCGACATCGGCAACATCATCACGTTCAAGAAGGACGGCCCGAAGCGGCTCCGGTTCGAGACCGCGGCCGGCGTGCTGGAGACGAACTTCAGCTTCGAGCCGATCCCGAACTCGTTCGACATGAACGACAACTTCCGGATCGGCGGGAACGGGACCTTCACCGTCGGCGCCCCGATCGGCTCCACGTTCACGCCGCTCTCGTTCAACTCGTTCGGCGGGAACACGACCCCGCCGGGCTCGTCGGACATCTCGACCCAGGACGACCTGCGGGTCGACGACTCCCTCGAGGTCGGAGACGACATCTACCTCGGGACGTTCTCCGGCGACCCGACGATCTACTTCCAGGACAGCGGCAGCGTCACGGCGAACTGGTTCCGCTGGGACGACACGACGAACGTCACCGGCTGCTCGGCCCTCCCGGCCGTGACGTCGGCGTTCGTGTCGAACATCGGCAACAACTCGAACACCGGGTGGGTCTTCCAGAACTCGGCCAGCGACAACGAGCTGGTGCTCCACGCCAACGGCAACCTGGAGCTCGACGGCTCGGTCACCTCGGCCGGCTCGTGCGACGTCGCCGAGACGTTCTTCGGCGACGCCAACCTCGAGCCGGGGACCGTCGTCACGCTCGACCCCGGGCAGGTCGAGGGGGTCCGGGAGTCGCGCCGCGCGTACGACCCGGCCCTGGTCGGCGTCGTGTCGACGCGGCCCGGCCTGCTGCTGAGCGGGCCGTCGTCCGACGCGTACCCGCTGTTCGAAGAGATGGACCGCGCGCGCGCCGACGCCGCCGCGTCCCCGGACGACGAGGCCCTGTCGCGTCGCGTCGACGACCTCGAGGCGGCGCTCGACTCGTGGGCCCGCGGCGAGGTCGCGGTCGCGCTCGCCGGCCGCGTCCCGGTGAAGGTCGTCGGTCCGGTGGCGCTCGGACAGCCGCTCACGTCGAGCGACGTCGCGGGGCACGCCATGGCGATGGATCGCCCGGGCCCGTCGATCGGGATCGCGATGGAGAACAAGTCGTCCGCCGGCGCGGGGACCGTCCTCGTGCTGATCGCGCGCGGCTTCGCCACTCCGACGACCGACGCCGGGGAGCCGGAGCGCGAGGCGGTCGCGGTCGGCCGCGCCGACGACGACCGGGTCGCCGCCCTCGAGGCGCGCCTCGCGAAGGTCGAGCAGCGCGTCGTCCGCGGCGACGACGGTCGCCGCGGCCTCGACGGACGGGC
>JAUIEL010000393.1 GCA_030428825.1 bacterium | reverse complement strand
CGTCCAAAGAATCTTCCACCCGGCCATCACCGTCCCCTTCACGGTCCCCGTGATCTTCGACACGCCGACGCGTTCGCGGTACGACACGGGCACCTCGGCGACGCGCAGGCCGCGGCGGAAGGCGCGCGCCTGCATCTGGACGGTCCAGCCGAAGTTCCGGTCGTCCATCGACAGGCGTTCGAGCGCCTCGCGGCGGATCGCTCGGAACGGGCCGAGGTCGGTCGCGCGGCCGCCGTACAGGGTGCGGAGGAGGAAGGCGGCGAGACGGTTCCCGAACCGGGCCTGCGGCAGGAGGGCGCGCCGGCTCTCGGGGCGGACCATCCGCGTCCCGATCACGAGGTCCGCGTCCCCCCGCTCGATCGGGCGGAGGAGGTCGACGAGCTCCTCCGGGTGGTCGGAGTAGTCGGCGTCGACGAACGCGACGACGTCGCACTCCCCCGCCGCGGCGATCCCGCGCAGGCACGCCGCGCCGTACCCCCGCTCCGGCTCGTCGACGACCGTCGCGCCCCCGGCGCGGGCCGCGGCCGCGGTCCCGTCGGTCGAGCCGTTGTCGACGACGATCACCTCGTCGACGCGCTCCCTCGGGAGGGCGGCGAGGACCAGCCCGATCGACGCCTCCTCGTTCAGCGCGGGGATGACCACCTTGACGCGCGGGCGCTCGCGCTCCGTCCCGGCGCTCACGATCGGAGCGCCGCGACGAGCGCGGCGGCGAGGCGCTCGTAGTCGGCCGCGTCGTTGTAGAGCTGGGCCGAGATCCGGAGCACCCGCCGCGGCGGGGCGGGCCACGGCGAGATCGGCACCTCGATCCGGTGCTCGGCCCAGAGCCGCTCCTGCAGCGGGTCGACGTAGAGGGCCGACATGCCGCCGGCGGGCCCGTCCTCGAGCGGGAGGGCCGCGAGCGCGCCGATCATCGAGTCCGGCGCCGGGACCGGGACGTCGAGCGCCTCGGCGAGCCGCGCCCGCGCCTCGAGGGCGAGCGCGCGGTTCCGCCGTCGCACCTCGGGCCACCCCCCCTCGACCAGGCCGCCGACGGTCTCGATCGCCGCCGGGACCGCGAGCCACGCCGACGGGTCGCGCGTCCCCTGCCAGTCGAACTCGTGGCGGAAGCGCGGACGGTCGAACTCCGGGACGTTCGCGCCGTGGGACAGGATCGCCGGCCGGACCGCGGCGCGCACGTCCTCGCGCGCCCAGAGGAAGGCGGCCCCCTTCGGCGCGCAGATCCACTTGTGGCAGTTCGCCGTGTACCACGCCGGACGGAGGCGGTCGAGCGCGAGGTCGACCATCCCGGGGGCGTGCGCGCCGTCGACCAGGACGTCGACGTCGTGCTCGGCGGCGACGGCGAGGATCCGCTCGAGCGGGAGGACCAGCCCGGTCGCGCTGGTGACGTGGTCGACCAGCAGGACGCGCGTGCGGGGGGAGAACGCCGCGGCGATCCGCTCGACGACGTCCTCCTCGCGGGCGACGGGGAACGGGATCTCCGCCACGACGACCCGGGCGCCGGCGCGGGCGGCGACGAACTCGAGCACGTTCCGGCAGGCGTTGTACTCGTGGTCGGTGCAGACGAGCTCGTCCCCGGCCCGGAGGTCGAGCGACCGGAGGACCGAGTTCACCCCGGTCGTGGCGTTCGCGACGAACGCCAGCCCCGAGGGGTCGGCCCCCACGAACCGCGCCAGCGCCTCCCGCGCCGCGTCGAGGAGCGCGGGCGCCCGCCGGACCAGGAAGTCGACCGGCTGCCGCTCCAGCGCGTCGACCAGCTCCCGCTGCGCCGCCAGGACCGCGCGCGGCGTCGCCCCGAACGAGCCGTGGTTCAGGAAGGTGACCTCGGGGTCGAGGGTCCAATGCTCGAGGAGGGGAGACGGCATGGGCGAGGGGCCGGAGGCGGGAGGTCGGAGCCCGACTGTGTCACCGGGCCGCGGTCGTGTCCAGGCGCGCCCGCTCGTTCACGCCGCCCCGCCCCGGCCGTCGCCCCCCGGAGCCCCCCCTCCGTCGCCGGTCCCCGGCCCCTCCTCCTTGAATCGAACCGTCCGCCCCACCAGACTGTTCCGAGGTTGGTGGAGGTACCGATGACCCGTTCGCTCGTGCGATCTGCCCTGCTCGTCAGTCCGCTCCTCTTCGCGTCGTGCGCCTGGGTCGAGCCGCCGAACTACGGGTCGATCGAAGACGTCCGGGGCGAGCTCGACTCGTCCTCGTTCCAGGCGCGGTCGATGCCGACCTACGTCGACTGGAAGCACCGGGCGCTCCTCTACGTCCCGAACCGGCTCCTCGACCTGCTCGACGTCTTCAAGGCGAGCGTCGGGGTCGGCCCCGGCTTCGGGCTCGAGCTGTACGCGACGGAGAACGCCTGGCTCGGCTACGAGACGCTCCGCTCGTGGCGCCTCGCGCTCGACGGGCGCGCGTCCGGCGTCTACGAGGAGGGGCACCACCGGGAGTGGCACGTCGGCACCCGCGAGGGGGAGGACGCGCGGTCGGGGCGCGCCCCGCTCTGGGCGCTCCGGGACATGCGGCCGTTCGAGGCGCCGTTGAAGGCGGGCGTGCCGGCGGTCCCCGAGGTCCCGCGGAACACCTGGGACGTCGGCCTCCGTGCCCACCTCGCGCTGGTCGGCGCCGAGCTGCTGGTCCGCCCCGCCGAGCTCGTCGACTTCGTGGTCGGGCTCTGGGGGGACGACCTCTCGGAGGACGACTACGGGCTCCGCTACTTCCCGCTGCACGAGTACGCCCCGCAGGCGGAGATCGTCGAGCTGTTCGTGAACGCCGTCGACCAGATGAACGAGGCCGACCTGGCGGCGACGCTCTCCGACGAGCTCCGAAAGACCTCGCTCATCCGCCGCGGCCGGAGCCTGTTCCGTCTCGGCGGCGAGGACGCGGTCGAGCCGGCGGCCCGCTCCGGCGCGCGGACCGGCGACTTCCTGATCCTCGGCGACGTCGACCTCGAGCCGGACCGCTACCGCGACGAGGAGAGCGACCGGCTCGACTTCAAGGTCCGCTGCACCGGCGCGGTCCTCCGCTGGGGCGTGCCGGCCCGTATCGACTACGAGATCACGTTCTTCAACCGCTACGTCCGGACGCCCGAGCACTTCGCGTTGGAGCTCGAGGTCGAGGACGAGCACTGGGTGGTCACGCGGATCAAGCGGATCGACCGCCTGTCGCCTTGACCGCGCGCGCGGCCGCCCTCGCCTTCGTCGCGACGGTCGCCGCCTGCAGCGACGCCCCCGCGCCGCGTCCGCCGGACATCGTCCTGCTGACCGTCGACACGCTGCGGGCCGACCGCGTCGGCGCGATGGGACACGCGCCGCGCGGCGGCTCCCCCACCCCGCTCGCCGACGCGCTCGCCGCCCGCGGCGCCGTCTTCACGCGCTGCTACGTGCCCCGCGGCCAGACCCACCCCTCGCTGGCGTCGATGCTGACCGGAAAGTTCCCGATCACCCACGGGCTGCGCGACAACGGCATGCAGTTCGCCGCCGAGCACGTCCCGTTCCCGGTCCTCCTGAAGCGGCGCGGCTACCGGACCGCCGCGTTCTGCTCGAACCTCGACCGGACCCGGTGGCCGTTCTGGCTCCGCGGCTTCGACGTGGCGGAGGACGGCGTCGAGGGGATGCTGACGGAGGAGGGGGCGCGCGGCTTCGAGACCCACGCGACGTGGGACGAGCGGACGGTCGCGAAGGCCCTCCGCTGGATCGAGTCGCTCCCTCGCGCCGCCCCGGACGCCCCGGACCCGGGCGCGCCGTTCTTCCTCTGGGTGCATCTGTACGACGCCCACCAGCCGTTCACGCCGTCGGAGGAGGCGCGGGCCCGGTTCGCCGACCCGGCGTACGACGGACCGTTCCGCCACCCGCGCGGGGAGGACGGCCCGCCTCGGGACGCGGCGGGCGAACACCTCGCCGCCTGGGCCCTCGGCGACCGCGCCTACGACGCCGACGACCTCGCGGCGGTCGACGCGCTGTACGACGCCGGCGTGGCGGACGTCGACGCCCGCCTGGCGCGCGTGACGGCGGCGCTCGACGCGGCCGGCCGCCTCGACGACGCGATGGTCCTCTACTCCTCCGACCACGGCGAGGAGCTCGGCCGCCACCACGGGTACTTCGGGCACGGGAACTCGATCTACGACGCGGTGCTCCACGTCCCGCTGATCGTCGCCTGGCCGGGCCGGATCGCGGCGGGGACCCGCGTCGACGCGCTCTGCCAGAACGTCGACCTCTTCCCGACCCTCCTCGAGGCGGCGGGGGTCGAGGTGCCGGCGGACTCCGAGGGGCGCTCGCTCCTGCCGCTCCTCGACGGCGCGCCCGGCCGCCCGTTCGTCTACGCCGAGTGGGAGGATCTCCTCTACTCGATCTCCGACGGGACCTGGAAGGCGATCACCAACCCGCGCGGCGCCCAGCCGCGCAAGCCGCCGTACAACCGACGCGACGGGGCCGCGTTCCCGTACGCCTGCTTCGAGCTGTACCATCTCGCCGACGACGAAGGCGAGCGGCGAGACCTCCACGGCACCCGGCCGGCGGAGGAGGACCGGCTCCACCGGGCGCTCCGGGAGTTCCTGAGCCACCCGTCGCGCCGGACCCCGCTCCGCCTCCCCGACGAGGTCGACCCGGGGCTCGAGGCGCTCGGGTACGTCGGCTCGACGCGGAACAAGCGGGACGTCCTCTCGATCGAATGCGGAGAAGACCGATGACCCGGGCGGGACTTCCGACCCTCGCGCTCACCCTCGCCCTCGGCGGACTGCCGGCGTGCGGGACGCTGTTCGACCACTTCTCGGTGGTCCCTCCCGAGGAGCCCGCGCGTCCGCCGCTGGTGATCGACGCCGCGGCGAGGCTCCGGTCGCCCCCGGTCGGGGACCCCGCGATCGTCCCGCTGGTGACCGACGCGCCGCGCTCGTCGACGGCGCTCGTGATCGTGAAGGACCGGGTGCGGCCGCACGTGCACGCGCGGAGCGACGAGACGGTCTACGTGCTCGAGGGGGAGGGAGACCTCCTCCTCGACCGGGAGTGGCGGCGCGTGACCGCGGGGACGCTCGTCCACGTGCCGATCGGCGTGCCCCACGCGTTCGTGAACCGGCACCCGGAACGGACGGTGGTCCTCTCGACGTTCACGCCGCCGCTGGTCCCGGGGGACCGGACGTTCCTCGAGGAGGAGCCGCCGGGCCGGTGAAGCTCCCCGTCGTCAACGGGCTGCGCGGCGTCGCGATCGTCGGCGTCGTCGTCTACCACCTCCTGTCGCAGTTCACCGCCCCGGGCACGTCGGTCCTCGACACGCTGGTCGAGAACGGCTGGATGGGCGTGAACCTCTTCTTCGTCCTCTCCGGCTTCGTCCTGGCGCTGCCGTACTTCGAGGGGCGGCGCGCGATGGACGGCGAGGCGGACGCGGTCGGGTTCTACCGGCGACGCGCGCGGCGGCTCTTCCCGCTCCTCTGGGTGAACGTCGCGGTCGCGCTCGGGCTGGTCGCGGCCGGGATCGCCCCCCTCCCGGTCGACTTCGCCTCGGGCCGCTTCCTCTACGACCTCTTCTTCTACGCGACCGCGACGTTCGTCTTCGTGCCGGACCTCTACTACCCGCCGCCGAACTGGGTCCTCTGGTCGCTCGGGCTCGAGGTCTGGTTCTCGGCGGTCTTCCCGATGCTGCTGATCCTCGTCCGCCGGGTCGGGATCGGCGCGGTGGTCGGCGGCGCGCTCGGCGTCGCCTTCCTGGTCCGCGTCCTCGGCGAACAGCACTACGGCGGCGTGTTCAACGGCGTCGAGGGGGCGCAGCTCGACGCGATCAAGGACTCGTTCGTGGGGAGGATCGACGAGTTCGTGGCGGGCATCGGCGTGGCGTGGTTCCACGGGCGCGGGAGCCGCGCGGGGCGGGCGGCGATCCCGCTGCTGGTCGCCGGCGCCGCGCTCGTCGGGTTCGCGATGGAGCGCTGGGACGCCGTCCACCTCGGTCGGCTCGACCGCGACCTGGTCCCCGCGCTGTACGACCTGACGACGGTCGGCTTCGCCCTCGTCCTCCTCGGCGCGCTCGACCTCCCGCGGAGCGTGCGGCGGGTCGTGGCGCCCCCCCCGCTCCAGCTCCTCGGAATGATGTGCTACTCGCTGTACGTCTGGCACGGCGTCCTGATCTTCGTCGTGTTCGCCGACCGACCGTTCTCGGCCGGCGCCGCCGTCGCGTACGGGGCCGCGCTCCTGGCCGTCTCCGCGATCACGTACCGCTGGATCGAGTTCGGGCACGTGAAGGAGACAAGGACGCTGTTCGTCCCGCCCCCCGCGCGGAGCTGAACGCGGCCGCGGGGGGACGGGCGCGGCCGCGGGATGCAGGGCGCGGCCGCGGGGGCGGAGTGCGGTCGCGGGGGTCAGAACCACTCGTCCTCGGACGCCTCGGGGGTCGGCTCGATCCCGAGGAGCTCCGCCGCCCCCTCCGGCACCCGAACCTTCGCGGTGCCGAGGTCGGCGAGCCGGAACGTCGTGCGGCGGGACCGGTCGATCTCGCGCTCGCCGAGGACGGCCCGCGTGCGGACGGTGTAGGCGAGCTCGACCGGAGCCCCCCGCGCGTCGAGCGTGACCGAGAAGCGGCCCGAGTTCTCCATCTCGACGTCCCCGCCGAAGCGGCCGCCGCGGCCGCCGCGGCCACCGGAGCCCGCGAGGAACGCGACCGCTTCCTCGGAGAGCACGCCGTCGAAGGTGACCGCGCCGTCCTGCCCGTCCGTGCGCGTGACCTCCTCGACGAACCGCGGGAGATCGTTCAGGAGCGTGTGAGGCGCCCGGAACGAGCGGAGCATCCGCTCCGGACCTCCGCGGCCGCCGCGGCCGCCGCGGCCGCCGCGACGGGGGCGCTCGCCGTCGGT
>JAUIEL010000392.1 GCA_030428825.1 bacterium | reverse complement strand
GCGGCAGCACGAGGTCGAACGCCTCCTCGACGACGCGCGACGGCTCGAACGGCTCCTCCTCGAGGTCGAGCCGGCCGGCCTCGATCTTCGAGAAGTCGAGGATGTCGTTGATGAGGCAGAGGAGCTGACCGCCGCCCCCGCGGATCGACTCGGCGAAGTCGCGCTGCTCGTCGTCGAGATCGGTCTCGAGGAGCAGGTTCGCCATCCCGATCACGGCCGTCATCGGCGTCCGGATCTCGTGGCTCATGTTCGCGAGGAACGACGACTTCGCCCGGTTCTGCTGCTCGGCCTCCGCCCGTCCCCGCTCGGCCGCGATCCGCCGCGACACCTCGGCCTCGAAGAGGAGGTTCACGTGGTCGAGACGGTCGTTCCGGTCGGTCCGGTCCCGCACGAGCTGGACGAACCGGCGCCTCAGCCCCTCCAGCTCCTCCGCCGCGTCCGCCTCCGGCCCGCCCGCGGGGACCGGCGCCGGCTCGGTGAGATCCCCTCGCCGGAGGTCGCGCAACGCCGCCCGGAGGCCCCGCAGCGGGCGGAGCGCCCGCCGGGCGAGGAGGACGACGACGGCGCTCGCGAGGACGATCGCGGCGAGCGCCGCGGGGAGCCCCCCCGCCGCCGCCGCGACGAGGACGCCGGCCGTCCCGAGCGCCGAGACGATCCCGACCGACACGACGGCGACGCCGAGCGGATCGGGGCGGATCGGAGGGGACGGCGGGGACATGCGGGCGCTCCGGGGGCCGGATGAGCCCCCCGGGTCTCATCGACCGCCCCGCCGTCCGACCTTGACCCGCAACGGGTCAGAAGTCGTTGGTGCCGCTTCCCTTGACCTTGTTGTCGCGCCCGGAGTTGGAGGGCCCCGCGTCGATCAGGCCGTCCCCGTCCCGCGCGACGTTCCCCTCGACCCAGGTGAACGAGCCGAGGACGAACAGCCCCTCCGCCCCGTTCGCCTCGAACCGGCAGTCCTCGATCCGCGAGCCGACGACGCCGGTCTGGACGTAGACGCCGTTCCCGACGTTCTGCTCGGCCGAGATCGAACGGACCAACGTCCCCGGCTGCAGCAGCAGGACGCCGTGCGACGAGTTCTGGTCGAACGACCCGCCCTCGATCACCGCCCCCTGGCCGCCGCCCTGCACGCCGAACAGGTTCTGGTCGGCCTCGCACTTCTCGAGCCGCGCGACCGCCCCGTTCAGGTTGAAGCCGGCGCGGCCGTTCCCGAGGGCGTCGCACTTCGTCAGGAGGTGGCCCGTCCCCTCGACGTGGAACCCGTCGCCGCCGGCGCCGGCGCCGCCCGCGACGCACTTCCGGAGCTGGTGACCGGTCCCGTCGATCGAGATCACCCCCGGATCGAGCCCCGCCGGCAGCCCGGCCGCGACCGCCACGGCCCCCTCGACGATGCAGTTCAGCGAGGTCGGCCGGAGCACGATGCCGTTCAGGCCGCACGCGCTCGCGCGGCAGCCGTCGAGCGTGTGCGACGCCCCGTCGATCAGGAACCCGATCCCGAGCATCCCCGAGAAGTCGCTCCCGTCGAGACGCACCCCGACCGCGGTCGGTCCGACGATCACGCCGACGTCGTCCCCCGGCACGCCGTGGACGTTCTTCGCCTCGACGTTTCGCGTCGTCCCGGTCACCAGGAGCGCGGAGACCCCGTCGCTGTCGTTCCCGCTGTCGAGCACGAGGTTGCGCAGCTCGACGCCGTCCGGGCCGTCGATCGTGAGGGCCGGCGCCCCGCCCTGCCCCCGGATCAGGACGTCGCCCCCCTTCCCCTTCCGCCGCAGCGTCAGCTTCTGCTGGGCGTCGGCGTTCGTGAGCACGATCGCGACCGATTCGTCGTAGCTCGCCGGGGGGACGAGGACCGTGTCGACGAGGTCCTCGTTCGCCAGCGCCTCGTCGATCGCCGACTGGATCGTGTCGAACCCGCCCTGCCCGACGACGAACTCCTCCGCCGACGCGCCCGGGGCGACGACGAGGAGGACGAACGCGGCCGAGAGGAGGCGGAGGACGGTCATGCGCCGGGGGACCCGGGGTCGGAGGCCGGGACGCGCGACGTTGCGGGTCCCTCGGTGCTCCGTTCTAATGAACCGAACTCCGCGTCCAGGCAGGATTCCCGATGTCGCGACCGCTTCTCGAATACCACTCCCTCGAAGACGGCGAGCTGAACCGGCTCTGGTACGAGGAGAACGACCCCCGCGCCCGCGACGCCTTCCGGATCCGCTGGTGGTTGGGCGGAGACCCGATCGCCGGGAAGGACCTGTTCGCCGAGTATCACAACCTCATCTACCACAGGTGCTTGGAGCGCGGCGTCCTGACCGAGGACGAGCACGAGCGCGTCCACCGGGCGACCGTCGACCGGGTCGTCGCGGAGTTCCCGGCCGACCCGATCGCCAAGTTCGAGGACTTCCTCCTCCCGTTCGTCGACCGGGCGATCGACGAGCTGGAGAAGGATCGGGAAGGCGCCCCTCCGAAGGACGACGCCGCGGCCCGCGAGGCGGTGGACGGCGTGCTGGGGGACGGGAGCGACGCCTCCCGCCTGGTCCGCGCCTGGATCGCCGGCGAGCCGCTCGAGGCGGACGACGCCGGCTTCGACGCCGCGCTCGACAAGCTGAAGGACGTCGTGCGGGCGCTCGACGGGGACGCGGTCGCCGCGCGCCACCCGCTGATCTGTGTCGAGAAGCCGCCGCCGTCGAAGCTCGACCCGTCCGTCGCGCTGCCGCACTTCGAGGGGCGGCAGATCCTGACCTGGGCCGCCGACCCGACGGCGATGTCGAAGCGCGAGCATCAGCACCTCGAGTGGCGGCGCGCCTGCCGCGAACGGTGCGTCGGCGCGCGGCTGGTCCTCCGGAGGCTCCGCGCGCTCCACGGGGGCGAGGTCCCGCCGTGGCCGGACGTGCAGCCCGAGCTCGACGACGCCCTCCAGAAGGAGAACCCTCCGGTCCCGCAGGTCGAGATCCGCACCGGCACGTCGGCGCCGTCCGGCGGCGGCGGGAAGGGGGTCGCGGCGGCGGTCGTGATCGGCGTGGTCCTCCTCGTGGTCGTGGTCGTCCTCGTCACGAGGTGATCGGGCCGCGGCGGAGACGCGAACGATGGAGAAGACGCGCGAACGGGAGCCCGGCGCCGTCGTCCTCGCCGAGGACGTCGTGCTCTCCCGATTCCGCGAGAAGCCGCTCGCCGCGCTCCTCCACGCCGTGCTCGACCGGAAGGAGCTCACCTCGCTCGCGCCCCGCCTCGGGTTGAACCCGCTGCCGGGGAAGCGGCTGAAGACGATGAAGCCGGCCGACCACGCCCGCCTCCTCGCGCGGTCGACCCTCGAGGTCGACGCGGCCCGCGGCCCGATCCTCGAGGCCCTGAACGCGCGGCTCCCTCCGCCGCTCCTCCCGCCCGACGAGCGGCCGACGGGCGCAGCGGTCGACGTCGCGCTCCGCCTCGCCCGGGACCTCCCGGCCGACCGGCGCGCCGCGCTCGTCCTCTCGTTGCTCGGCGACGACGATTCGACGGAGAAGGCGCTCGTGGCGCTCGAGGACGGCCTGCTCGAGACGGACGACGCGCCGGCGGCCGACGCCGAGGCGGAGGTGGCGAAGCTGACGGCGCGCCTGGCGCGCGAGAAGCAGCGCGCGGACGACGCCGAGCAGCACCGCTCGGACGAGAAGCAGTCGATCCACGCGCGCGAGAAGGGGCTGAAGCAACGGATCGACGAGCTGCAGCGCGACCTGAGCGAACTGCAGCAGCGGCTCGGCGACAAGAACCGCGACTACGACCTCCTGCACAAGGAGTGGGAGACGCTGAAGGGGGACCTCCGGGTGGCGTTCAACCGCGCGGCCCGGTTCAAGAACGCGCTCGACGAGGCGAAGAGCGCGAGCGAGCGGGAGAACGAGCTGAAGTCCGAGCTGGTCCGGGCGCGCCAGCGGGCGGACATCGCGGACATGAAGCTCGAGATCCTCGAGTACCAGCTCGACATCCTCGAGCAGGACGAGCCGGAGGAGACGCCCGCGGACGCGACCGAGGACGACACGCTCCCCGAGCGCGTCCTCGCCTTCACCGAGGCGGTCGGGCGTTCGCCGCGGGTCCTCGTCGTCGGCGGCGCCGGCAAGCAGCGCGCCCATCGCGAACGCGACTTCAAGCGCCTCGTCGACACGCTCGGCGTCGAGGGGGAGTGGCGGTTCGCCGACTACACCTCGTGGCACCGCGAGCTGCCGCGGCTGAAGAACGACATGCGCGACCGCTTCGACCTGGTGTTCGTGCTGCACTGGAACCGGACCACGTTCGTGCAGAAGATGCACGACGAGGCGCGCGCCGCCAACGCGCGCGTCCGGACCGTCCCGTACGTCGGCTTCCTCTCGCTCGAGAAGGCGGTGCGCGAGGAGGTCGAGCGGTTCGTGGCGGAACGGATCTGACGGAGACCGAAAGGAACGACATGGGACGACTCGAGGGGCGCGTGGCGCTCGTCACGGGGGGCGGCACCGGCATCGGCCGGGCGATCGCCGAACGGTTCGCGAGCGAGGGCGCGCGGGTCGCGATCTGCGGCCGCCGCGAGGAGAAGCTGAAGGAGACCGCCGACGCGATCGACGGGAAGGTCACCTACTTCACCCTCGACATGCGCGACCTCGACGCCGTCGAGCGCTCGATCTCCGCGGTCGCGGACGAGCACGGCGGGCTCCACGTCCTCGTGAACAACGCGGGGATCTCCGGGCCGACGCCGTACGAGGAGGTGACGCACGAGCAGTGGCGCGACATCCTCACGACCAACCTCGACGGCGCGTACTTCGCGGCCCGCGCCGCGCTCCGGCGGATGAAGGACCACGACCACGGGCGGATCATCAACATCGGGACGATCGGCGCGCACACGCCGTTCCCCGGCTGGACCGCGTACTGCGCCTCCAAGGCGGCGCTGGTCGGCGTCACCAAGTGCCTCGCGATGGAGGTCGCCGCGCGCGGCATCACCGTGAACTCGATCCTCCCCGGCTGGGTGAAGAGCGACATGTCGGACGCCGGCGTCCGCTCGATCGCGGCCGCCATGGGGAAGAGCGTGGAGGAGGCGATGCCGGCGATCCTCGCCGACGTCCCCCTCGGGCGCATGAGCGACGCCGACGAGGTCGCGGCGATGGCGGTCCACCTCGCGTCGGAGGACGGCCGCGGAATGACGGGCTCCAGCGTCGTGATCTCCAACGGCGCCTACATGAACTGAGGACGAGATGGCCAAGGTCGACCTCCGGACGTTCTGCTACCTCGACGTCCTCCAGCCCCAGCTCGCGTCGTTCCTGGCGACGATCTCGCAGGGATACATGCCGGTCGAACGGCAGGCGTCCCTGTACATCGAGATCGCCCCGGGGATCGCGATCAACCGGATCACGGACATCGCGATCAAGGCGACCGGCGTCGAGCCGGGGTACCAGATCGTCGAGCGCGCGTTCGGCGTGCTGGAGGTCCACTCTCACGACCACGGCGCGGTCCGCGAGGCGGGCGACGCGGTCCTCCGCTACCTCGAGGCCGAGGAGGCGGACCGCATGAAGCCGAAGGTCGTCTCGAACGAGATCATCACCGGCGTCTCCGACTACCAGACGATGCTGATCAACCGCATGCGCCACGGCGACATGATCCTCGGCGGCGAGTCGCTCTTCATCATGGAGACCCTCCCCGCCGGCTACGCCCTGCTCGCCGCGAACGAGGCGGAGAAGGCGGCGCCGATCAAGCTGCTCGAGGTCCGCGCGATGGGCGCGTTCGGCCGCCTCTTCCTCGGCGGCGCCGAGGAACCGATCCGCGAGGCCGCCGCCGCCGCCACCGCCGCGCTCGAGAGCCTGACCGGGCGGGAGGCGAAGTAGGGCCGGCCCGGCGGCCCGGGAGATCGCGTCGACCTCCGGCTATCGTGAACGCCGGAGGATCCACCGATGACGTTCGCCCCGCCGCTCGCCCTCGCGCTCGCCCTCTCCGGAGGCTTCGCCGACTCGGACGTCTGGGACGACGGGAAGGCGGAGGTCTCGACGTACGACGCCGAGCGCGTGATCTACGGTCTCCCGAGGAAGCACGAGGCGCGGCTGATCGTGGTGAAGGAGGACCACGAGGCGGGGCGCTGGATCAAGGCGGACCCGCCGTACGGCGACCGGGAGATCGTCCCGGTCCTGAAGCTGAATCACGTCCGCACCGTCCCGACCGAGAACTACGACTACCACCTGATGACGAGCGCGTTCGTCCTGCGCTCCGACCCGACGCGGGCGCCGCGGGTCACGACCTCGAGCCAGGAGTGGTGCGGCGTCACCCACAAGACGCTCGTCGAGGGGACGCTCCGCTGGTCGAGCTACTTCGACGCCGAGGGGGAGGGGGAGCGGGAGACCGGGCTCCGGCCGGGAGACCTGATCCGCGACGCGCTGCCGGTGCAGCTCCGGGCGCTCCCGTTCGCGCCCGGCCTCGAGCGGAAGGTCCGCGTCCTCGACCTCCTCACCGACAGCCACGCCGGCGGCGAACGCGTGCGCGGCGGCGTCGTCCGTGTCGTCGGCGAGGAGACGGTCGAGACCGGCGATGGAGCGATCGCCTCCTGGAAGGTCGAGCTGACCGTCGACGGCGCGGTCGACCGCCTCTGGTTCGCGAAGGACCGCGCCCACGTCCTCACCCGCCTCGCCGCCGCCGACGGTCGCACCCTGCGCCTCCGGGAACACCGACGCCACGCGTACTGGGAACGGTGAGCCGCTGCGCGGCTCGGAACGCGTTCGGAAACGTCTTCGCGTTCGCCACGGCAGGCGCCGGAAGAGGGACGAGCTCTCCGACCCGCTCACGTCCTCGCGCGATGCGTCCGGATGAGTTTCCGCCCGGTTGCGAGTCGCGCTGCGGGGTCGCTCTC
>JAUIEL010000391.1 GCA_030428825.1 bacterium | reverse complement strand
CCGAACCGGCCCCCTCGAACCACCGGGTCTCCAGGTCGTCGGCGGTCCGGACCTGGTAGGTCCGCTCGTTCAACGCCTGGCCGATCGTGGCGAGCCGCTTCGTGTTGGCGCTCGTGAACGACCCGACGATGATCACGACGTCGTGGTCGCGCGCGAGGTCCCGGATCTCCTCCTGGTTCCGGCGGGTCGGGAAGCAGATCGTGTTGATGAACCGGAGGTCGACGACCTTCCGGTAGAGGACGTTCAGGACGTCGACGACGTTCTCGATCATCTGCGTCGACTGGGAGACGCCCCCGGCGCGACGCATCCGCGGGAGCGCCTCCGCCTCGGCCGGACCGTTCACGACCACCGTCCCCTCGATCTGACTGGCGATCCCGACCACCTCGTCGTGGCCGTGGTCGCCGACGATGATCACCTTCCGCCCCTCCTCGGCGAGCTCCTTCACCTCGTCGTGGATCTTCGACACGAGCGGGCAGGTCCCGTCGAGAACGTCGAGGCCGCGCTCGGTCGCCTCCCCCCACGTCCCGGTCGGCGTCCCGTGGGCCCGGAACAGGAGCGGCGCGTCCTTCGCCTCGTCGAGGCTGTTGACGACCCGGACACCCTCCTTCGCCAGGCGCTCGACCACGATCTCGTTGTGGACGATGTCGCCGAGCATGTAGACCCGGCCGTGCTTCCGGGCCGCTTCCAGGGCGAGTTCGACGGCGTCCCGCACCCCGAAACAGTAGCCGGCGTGCTTGGCGAGCTCGATGCGCATGGTCGGATCTCGGGTGGGCGGCGGAGAGGGGACGCGGCGGGGCGTCCGAAACGGCGATTCTAGCAGGACGTCCGCGAACCGCCGCGGGTCCGCCGCGAGTTCCTGACGACCGAACGGACTCGCGCCCGCTCCCCGGTGGTACGCGCGCCGCCCCCGCGGGCCGCCCGTTTCCCGTCCCAGCCCCGCTCCCTCCGCTCCGGAGGCGGAGGGAAGCGGCCGGTGAACCGTCTATCATCGGCCGGTCCCCCCGGAGGAGCGCGTGCCACGCCGTCAGACCTTCGTCGTCGAACCGAACCAGAAGAACGTCACCCCGTACCGCTTCCTCTGTCGGATGCTCGGGGCGCCGAGCGGCGTCGTCCGCTCCCTGATCGCCGACGGCCACGTCACGGTCGACGGGACCGAGGACGCCCTGAACCGGCCGCTCCGCGCCGGCAACGTCGTCGACGTCGAGTGGCCGGCCGAGCTCGAGCAACGCGCCCGCGCCGGCGGCTCCCGCCGGCCGATCGACGTCCTCTACGAGGACGATCACGTCATCGTGGTCGACAAGCCGGCCGGGGTCCCGGTCGTCCCCGAGCGACGGCGCTGGAAGAAGACGGTCGTCGACCTCCTCCCCGAGGCGGTGACCCGCGGGACCCGCCCGAAGGTCGTCCACCGCCTGGACAAGCACACGAGCGGCGCGCTCCTCCTCGCCCGGGACCGCGACACGAAGCGCGAGCTCTGCCGGGCGTTCATGGAACGCGAGGTCCACAAGGAGTACGTCGCGCTCGTCCGCGGGCGCTTCCCCGAGGAGGAGGGCGAGATCGACGTCCCGTTGATCAAGGACCGCCGCCACGCGCTCCGGATGGTCGTGGCGAAGGAGCGCGAGCGCGGGAAGCCGTCGCTGACCCGGTTCCGGGTCGAGGAGCGCCTCGACGGCTACACGTGGCTCCGCCTCCACCCGGTGACCGGCCGGACCCACCAGCTCCGGGTCCACCTCGCCCACCTCGGGTTCCCGATCCTCGGCGACGAGCTGTACGGGGCCCGCCCCCAGGTCTTCCTCTCCGAGCTGAAGCTGTCGTACCGGCCGAAGCCCGGCCGACCGGAGAAGCCGATCCTCGACCGGGTGGCGCTCCACTGCCGCCGGCTCGAGTTCGCCGCGAGGACCCCGGGAGCGCCCCCGATCCGCGTCGAGGCCCCCCTGGCGGACGACCTGACCGTCCTGAAGCGGCACCTCGACCGCTGGCGCCCCGACCGGAGCCTCGGGACTTGAGCCCCGCCCCCGCCCCCGCTAGACTCGCGGGTTTGCGCGCACCCAGGCGGTTCCGGAAGCGAGAGCCATGAAGATCAACCGACGGAAGTCGAACACGAAGCGCTCCAAGATGACCGGCTTCCGGTACCGCCGGAAGACCAAGGGCGGCCGCAAGGTGATCGCCCGGCGCCGCCGCCGCGGGCGTCAGCCGTCCAGCGGCTGATCGACCCCGGACGCCGCGTCCCCGCTCGCCCGGGCGAGACGGGCGGCGGGGGTCTCCTCCGGAGCGTCGGTCGGCACGCCGAGCCGCTCCAGCAGCGCCGCGAACACCCGCTCCTCCGGACCGATCTCGCACCCCGCCGGGAGCGAGGCGCGGACGATCCCGCCGTATCGCGGGTGGGTCGCGACCCGAGGATCGAGGATCAGCACCGCGCCCCGGTCCCCCTCGCCGCGCACCACGCGCCCCGCCCCCTGCAGCAGCCGGACGATCGCCCGCGGGAGCGAGTAGGCGAGGAATCCGTTCTCCCCCTCCTCCGCGAGGCGCCGCGTGCGCGCCCCGTGCACCGGCTCGGCCGGCGACTCGAACGGGATCCGTTCGAGGATCGCGCACCGGACCCTCCCTCCCGGCGCGTCGACCCCCTCCCAGAACGCCCGCGCCCCGAGCAGCACCGCCCGGTCCTCCCGGCGGAACCGCTCGAGGACGCGCGCGATGCCGCCGTCCGGCCCCGGACAGAGGAGCCGGATCCCGTCCGCCGCGAGCGGCGCCCGGAGCAGCTCGGCGACGCGCGTCATCCGTGACCTCGCGTTGAACAGCACGAGGGTCTTGCCGCCGAGCCCTCGCGCGACCAGCAGGGCCGCCCGGACGATCGACCGGACCGCCGCGTCCGGGTCCTCGAGCAGCGGGTGCGGCCCCCCGAGCGGCACGAAGAAGCGGAGCGCCTCCCGGTAGTCGTACGGCGAGCCGAGGAAGAGCGGCTCGGCGTCGCGCGCCTCCTCGAGCCGATCGACCCCGAGATGTCGGGCGAAGAAGTCGAACCGCTCGCCGACCCGCAGCGTCGCCGACGTGAGGACGACCGCGCGCGTCGGCTCGAGGACGAATCGCGCGATCGCCTCGCCGACGTCGATCGGAGCGGTCCGGACCTCGAACCGCGCGGCGAACCGCCCCTCCCCCCGCACCAGCCAGTTCACCGTCCCCTCGTCGTCGCCGAACGCGAGGTCGAGCCCGGTCGCCTCCTCCGTCAGCCGCTCCCGCGCCGTCGACAGCTCGAGGTCGAACTCCTCGACCGCCGCCCGCGCGCTCTCCGGCGTCGGCTCGACGTCGCCCTGCAGCCGCTCCAACGCCGCCGCCAGCCGACGCGCGTCCGCGGCCGTCCGCGCCGCCCGGTCCGCCAGCTCGAGGAACGGCCGGCCGTCGCGCACCCGCTCGTCGAACACGAGCGCCCGATCGCCGTCCTCCGTCCGGCCGGCGCGCAGCCGCGCCGCCGCCGCCGCCAGCTCCTCCACGCCGCGCTCCCACCGGCTCGCCGTCGCCAGCGCCTCCTCGGCCGCCACGAACACCCGTTCGAGGACGATCCCCCCGCGCCGCTCGATCCGGCGCAGCAGGCCGCGCAGCCCGTCCCCCCGCCGGCGCGGCGCCAGCCCCTCGGTGCACGCCCGGAGCGTCGCGTCCGTCACCCGGACCCCGAACGCTTCGGTGGCGGTGTCGACGAGGTCGTGCGCCTCGTCGAAGACGAACGCGTCCGGCGTGGGGAAGGCGCGCGGCCACTTCAGGGCGAGCGCGTGGTTCGCGATCAGGAGGTGGGACGTCCGCGCCCGCGCCGCGACCCGCGGGTAGAAGCAGCGTCGCCCGAACGGGCAGCGGCGCCCGCTGGCGCCGTGCTCGCACCGGACGGCGTCGACCCACGCCGACGCCCCCGGGAAACGCCCGCGGATCCAGCCGGAGACGCGCTCGAGGTCCCCGTCCGGCGCCCGGCGCGCGAACCGCCGCAGGTACGCGACGACCGCGCGCGCCGCCTCGTCCCCGCTCCGCTCCGCCGCGCCGCGCGCCTGGGCCAACCGCCGCAGGCAGAGGTAGTCGCCGCGCCCCTTCACGAGCGTCGCTCTAAACGGCAGGTCGAGCGCGCGCGCGATCCGCGGGAGGTCGCGGTCGAAGAGCTGGGCCTGCAGGTTCTTGGTCCGCGTCGCGACGACGACCGGGCGCTGGTTCCGCACGGCATGCAGCACCGCGGGGACGAGGTACGCGAACGACTTCCCGACCCCGGTCCCCGCCTCGACGACCTGGACGCTCCCGTGCGCGAGCGCCGCCGCCACCGCCCGCGCCATCCCGACCTGCGCCTCGCGGACGACGTACCCCGGAACGCGCGCGGCGAGCGGCCCCTCCGGTCCGAAGAACCGGAGGAGCGCCCCGTCGTCGACCGGCGCCACGTCGTCCGACTCGAGCTCCCGCGCGGGTCCGCGCAGCGGGTCGGCCTCGCCCGGGACCGGGGCGACGGGACGCGCCTCGAGGCCGCGCAGGAGGTCGAGCTCCGGCCGGCCGGCCGTCTCCAGGTCGTGGACGAGCTCGTCGATCGCCTCCTCTCCCTCCGCGGCGAGGTCGGCCCGCAGCCGCCGGAGCGCCGTGTCGATCCCCGCCGCGCGCGCCGCGACCCCCGCGCCGACGGCGGCGTCGCACCGTTCGAGGATCCGGTCCGACTCGTGCCCTTCCCACTCGGGGTGAACCAGATGGGCGAGCAGGACGAGGTCGGCGGCGGAGGAGAGGGCGGGGAGCGAGGCCCGGTCGAGCGGCGCGCGCGCGAGCCACCGTTCGGCCTCGCGGGCGTCGTCGAGCAGGACGCGCCGGCCGAAGAGGCGCCGCTCCGCCGCGAGCCACCCCTCGGCCGGATCGTCCTCGTCGACGCGGAAGAGTTCGACCCGCGGCGCCCCGCCGTCCGCCGCCCCGAAGGCGACCGCCACCTCCAGGCCGCCCGCCGGCGCGGCGCCGATCGCGACCGCCGCGATCCCGGGCGCGCTCACTCGTCGACGTTCCGACGTTCCCAGAGCTTGGCGTACTTCATGAAGACGTAGAACGCCCCCATCCACGCCACGATGAACCCGCGCGCGCCGTCCCGGAACCCGCCCTTCAGGACGTACATCCGGAGGAACCGGAGCGGCGGTCGGGTCACCATCCGCAGGAGCGAGGCCGGCTCGCCCCTCTCGACCCGGCGGTCCGCGATGATCGACGAGTACGAGTCGATCTTGCTCACGTGGTGCGAGAGGTCGCGGTAGTTGAAGTGGACGAGCTCGCCGCCGAGGCGCGCGGAGCGGCCGTCCAGGACGACGTGGTCGTGCGGGTCGGTGCCGCCCCACCGCCCCCGCCGGCGGTCGAAGAGGCGCAGCCGCCACTCCGGCCACCACCCGCCGTGGTCGATGAACCGGCCGAGGTAGAACGTGTGACGCGCGACCTCGTACCCCGCGACCGCGTCGTCCGGCGCCTCGAGCGCGGCCACGATCTCCGCCGCGAGCGCCGGGTCGACGCGCTCGTCGGCGTCGATGCAGAAGACCCAGTCGTGCGTCGCCTCGTCGACGGCGAGCTGCTTCTGTCGGACGTGGCCGAGGAACTCCTGTTCGATCACGCGGGCGCCGGCGCGGCGCGCGATCTCCCGGGTGTCGTCGGTCGAGCCGGAGTCGACGACGACGACCTCGTCCGCGAAGCCGAGCGACGCGATGCAGTCGCCGACGTTCGACGCCTCGTCGCGCGTGATCACGCACGCGGAGACCGGCCGTCTAGCGCGCGCCGCGTCCGCCGCCATGGAGCCACGCCCGGCGCGCCTCGGCGCCGGCCTCGTCGGCCTCGTCCCGCGTCAGCACCCACGCCCCCTCGACCCGCTCGGGGAGCTCGACCTCCGCCGTCACCAGACGATCGTCCCGGAAGAGGGTGAGCCCGACCGTCGAGCCGGGCGGCTTCTCCGCCAACCGCTTCGCCAACGTCTCGATCGACGCCCGATGCCCGTCGAGGGCGACGACCTCGTCCTTCGCCGACAGCCCCGCGCGCGCGGCCGGCGACCCCGTCTCGACGGTGTCGATCCGCAGGCGCCGGCCCCCCTTCCGGATGCGCACGCCCAGGAGGTCGCGGACCCGCGGCGGAGACGACGCCTTCCGTTCGAGCCGCAGTCCGACGCCCGCGAACGCGCGCTCGAAGTCGAGCTCGTCCGTGCCGTGCACCGCCGCCGCGAAGAACGGCGCGAGGTCCGACCCCGCCCGCTCCGCGACGATCCGGATCAGGTCGTCCTCGGCGAACCCGTCCGACGCGGCCGGGAAGCGGGTGAAGAGGGTCCGCATGACGTCGTCGAGCGAGCCCTCCCCGGCGGTGAGGCGGCGGATCTCGAGGTCGAGCAGCAGCGCGACCAGCGCGCCCTTCTGGTAGTAGGAGATCGTGGCGTTCGGGGACGCCTCGTCCGGGCGGTACAGGCCGACCCACGCCAGGAGCGAGGCGTCGGCGAGGCTCTGGACGAGCCGGCCCGGCGTCTCCCGGTAGCGCGAGATCTCCTCGCCGAGGCGCTCGAGGTACCGATCCTCGGTGGCGACGCCGGCGCGGACCGTCAGGAGTTCGTCGTAGTACGCCGTGAACCCCTCGCTCACCCAGAGGAGTCGCGTGTACGTCTCGCCCACCAGGTCGTACGGGACGAAGTCGCGCGGGACGGTCCGCTTCACGTTCCAGACGTGGAAGTGCTCGTGGGCGACGAGGGTCGCGAAGTCGTGGTAGAGCCGCGGGTCGGTGTAGCCGAAGCGGGGGAACTGCAGGACGCTCGAGTTCTCGTGCTCGAGCCCGCCGCGGCCGGCCGACGAGTGCTGCACCAGGAAGAGGTACC
>JAUIEL010000390.1 GCA_030428825.1 bacterium | reverse complement strand
GGAGCGCGGTCTCGCCCCGGGCGAGGAGCGCCTCTCGCGTCCGCGACGTCGAATCGCTCGGGACGAGGAGCGAGAGCGCCGCCGCGACGAGGAGGAGCGCCGCCGCCGCCAGGAGCGGCGCCACGAATCGCGGGGCCGGCCGGGCGGGCCGCCCGGCCGAGCCGATCGGGTCGGCGCGTCCGTCCGCCGGCGTCGGTTCGTCGGCGGCGAAGGGACGGAGGACCCGCTCCTTCAGTTCGGCGCGGAACGCGTCGGTCGGCGCGGCCGGGCGGTAGGCGCGGCGGAGGAGCCGGCGGAGGTTCCGGTCGAGGTGGTCCGGCCGGTTCACGGTTCGCCCCCGCGGCGGCGGGCGAGGAGCGTGAAGACGCGGGCGAACGCCGTCCGCGCCCGGAAGAGGGTCGACTCGATCGCCTTCGGCCCCTTCCCGGCGCGCGCGGCGATCTCCCGGACGGAGAGGTCGTCGACGTACTTCTGCAGGAGCGCGCTCCGGTAGTCCGGCGGGAGGGAGGAGAGCGTCGCGCCGACCAGTTCGCGGGTCTCGCGGCGCTCGATGACCGCGTCCGGGAGCTCCTCCGTCTCGATCCCCGTCAGGATCAGGTCGATCTCCGGGTCGACCCGGTCGAGCAGGTCGTCGAGCGGGATCGGGCGCTTCTTCCGCCGGTGCTCGCGGAGCTTGTTCTTCGCGATGCCGCAGAGCCAGGTGTGCAGGGACGAGCGCCCCTCGTAGCCGGCGAGCCCTTCGTAGGCGGTCAGGAACGACTCCTGGACCACCGCCTCGGCGACCCCCCGGTCGCCGCCGACGCGGTAGTGGACGAACTCGAACAGGGCGTCGACGTGGCGTTCGAAGAGCGTCGCCGCCGCCGCGCGGTCGCCGCGGAGGATCCGCGCCCGGAGCTCGAGGTCGTCCTCGTACGGCGAGGCGGGGGCGGAGGCGTCGCGGTTCGGTCGCACGGAGGAATGGTGACCGGGGCGGCGTCGATCCTTCGCCGGAAATCCGGATTCGCCCTGCGGGGCGGGACTCGTTCCCCCTGTAACGAGCGAACCCCCACCCTGCTTCACCTGCCATGAGCCGCACCGATCACGACTCCGCCGACGTCTACCCGCTCTCGCTCGAGCTGCTCGGGCTCGCCGACGAGCTGAGCGGGCGGTTCCCGCGCCGGTACGCGCACCTCGCCCGGGAGCTCCGGACGGCCGCCACGGCGGTCCCGCGGGACCTCGAGGGAGGGGCCGCCCCCGACGCGAGCCGGACCGCCCGGGTCCGCTCGTTCCGGCGCGCGGAGTGTGCGGTGACCGAGTGCGCCACGCTGCTCCGGACCTGCGAGCGGCTGCGGCTCGGCCGCGACTCGACGATCCGCTCCGCGAAGGCCGCCGTCGGGCACCTCGTGGCGGCGATCCTCGGCCGGATCCGTCACCTGGAAGTGGCGGGTTCGGGGCACTGAACCGGGCGCGGCCGGTCGGACGGTGGCTCGCCGTGCCGGCCGGGACGCTCCCGTCCCTGGCCGGGCTGACGTTCCATCACGCGGCGCTCGTCTACGACGGTCAGGGGACGCTGCAGCACGTCACGAACGTCGCCGCGCTCACGCTCGTCCCGTAGGGCGATCGGCGGCCCGCGCGGGCGTCGTCAGCGCGAGCGGTCGACGCCGACGCGCGGGCAACTCCGGCGGATCGGACAGCGGGAGCACCAGGGGGAGACCGGCTGGCAGATCGCCTGTCCGAAGCCGACGAGGAGCTCGTTGATCGTCAGCCAGTGCCGGCGGGGGAGGACCTCCTCCAGCTCGCGTTCGGTCTCGTCCGGCGTGTCGGTCTCGCAGAACGCGAGCCGGTTCGAGATCCGGTGGACGTGCGTGTCGACGCAGATCGCCGGGATCTCGAACCCGAGCGCGAGGACGAGGTTCGCGGTCTTCCGCCCGACCCCCGGCAGCGCGAGGAGCGCGTCCCGGTCCGCGGGCACGTCGCCCCCGTGCTCGTCGACGAGGAGGCGGGCCGTCGCCCGCAGGCTCCTCGCCTTCGTCTTGTAGAAGCCGACCGGGTAGATCGTGTCGGCGATCGTCCGTTCGGGGACGTCGAGCAGGGCGGCCGGAGACGGGGCGATCGCGACCAGGCGCTTCGTCGCGCCGTGGGTCACCTCGTCCTTCGTCCGGAGGCTCAGGATCGTCCCCGCGAGGAGCGTCCACGGATCGCCGGCCTGGTCCTTCACCAGGTTCATGACCGGCGCGTGCCAGGTGACGGACGCCGCGAGCCGGGTGACGATCCGGTCGACGCGCGCCCTCCGCGCCCGTCGCGAGCGCGCCGTCGGTCCGCCGGTCACGAACCGAGGCGCGTCTTCGCCTTCTGCGTGTACGTGCCGTTCGGGTCGTTCTCGACCTCGATCACCTTCTGGAACGCGGCGGTCGCCTCGCTCTTCCGGCCGAGCCCCTCGTACGCCAGGCCGAGCTCGTAGAACGGCGCCGGGTGGTACGGGAACGCCTCGGTCGAGTCGACCAGCGCGGTCTTCGCCCCCGCGTGGTCCCCCTGCTCGTTCAGGAGCGCGCCGAGGAAGAAGCGTGGCTTCCAGAGCTTGCGCGAGGGCATGTACTGGTCGTCGAGTTGGATCGAGCGCGCGAGGGCCGTCTTCGCCTTGCCGCGCTGCTCGAGGGCGAGGTACCCCATCCCCGACGCGGCCGGGAAGAGCGGCTCGGACGGGAGGTCGTTCGCGCACCCCTCGATGGTCTGGATCGCGCTCTTGATCGCCGAAGCGTCGTCCTGCTCCATCGCCTGCGTGAGCGACGAGTACGCCTGGTCGTACCGGTCGTACACCGGCTGCACCGCCTTGAAGCGGGCCACGACGGTCTGGAACTGCGTGTTCCCCGAGGCGTACGGCCGGAAGGAGCTCTTCGGCCGGTCGACGAGTTCGGGGTACATCGCCCGGATCTGCTCCTCGATGTCCGCGATGCGCGTCGAGTTGAGAGGGTGCGTGCGGAGCCACTCGATCGAGTTCCCGCCTCCCGCCTGGTCCTCGAGCTTCTGGAAGTACTCGAACGTCTTCACCGCCTCCATCGGGTCGTACCCCATCTCGGCCGCGAAGTAGATGCCGCGCGCGTCCGACTGCGACTCCTGGCCGCGGTCGTAGCTCAGCATCACGAGTCCGGCCCCGGCCTCGCCGACGGTGGAGAGGATCCCGGTGTCGGTCTCGAACACGGCGTTCTCCGTCGCGCCGAGGACGCCGACGAGCACCCCGCCGATCGCCTGGCGTCCCATCGCGCGGTGGGAGTGCCGGTGCTCGACGTGGCCGAGCTCGTGCCCCATGACCGAGATGAACTGCCCCTCGGTCTCCATCGCCGCGAGGAGGCCGCGCGTGATGTAGACGTAGCCGCCGGGGACCGCGAAGGCGTTCGGGATCGACGTGTTCAGGATCGAGAACTTCCAGTCGAGCTGGCCGGCGTAGACCGAGTGCGACGCCATCTCTTCGATCAGCCCGCCGAGGTACTGGTCGGCCTGGGGGTCGGCGTAGACCCCGTCGTACTGCGCGTCGATGATCGGCGCGTAGCTCGTGCCGAGTTCGACCTCCTCCGTGAGCGACATGTCGCCGAGGCAGAAGTAGCTCGAGCCGTCGATCGGGTCGGTGCAGCACGATCCGAGCGCGAGCGAGACGGGGACGAGGAGGAGGGCGCGAAGCGTCATGGGGGTCTTCCGGATCCGTGACCAGGAGCGCATCGACATTAGAGAGGGGGGCGACGATTGTCGAGGCGAGCCGGCGGGGCGGACTCCGGCGGGGCGGACGGCTACGATTCCGGGATGGACGGCGCTCCTCCGATCGAGGCGGAAGGCCTCGGCAAGGTCTGGTCCGGTCCGCTCGGGAGTCGGCGCGTGGAAGCGCTCGCCGACTTCTCGTTGCGGGTCGCGCCGGGCTCCGTGCACGGCATGGTCGGCCCGAACGGTTCGGGGAAGACGACGGCCATCCGCTGCCTGCTCGGCCTGCTCCGTCCGACCCGCGGGACGGCGCGGCTGTTCGGACGACCGCCGGCCGCGGCGCTAGCCGTCGGCTACGCCCCCGAGCGGTTCGACCTCGCGGGGAAGCGGACGGGCCGAGAGACGCTCCGGCTGCTCGGGCGCCTCTCCGGGCTCGAGGGGCGCGCGCTCGACGACGCCGTCGCGCGCGAGCTCGACCGCCTCGCGCTGGCGGCGTCCGCGGACCGGCCGATCGGCGGCTACTCGAAGGGGATGGTCCGGCGGCTCTCGATCGCCGCGGCGCTCCTCGCCGACCCGCGGCTGCTCGTCCTCGACGAACCGTTCGACGGCCTCGACCCGATCGGCAACCAGGCGGTCCGGGACGAGGTCGAGGCGCGCGCCGCGGACGGCGTCGCGGTCCTCCTGTCGACGCACGCGCTCGCCGACCTCGAGGCGGTCGCGACGCACCTCACGATCGTGCACGCCGGGCGGGTGCTGGCGCAGGGGACGGCCGACGAGGTGCTCGGAGTCCGGGGACGGTGCGAGCTCGTCGTGGAGGGGCTCTCCGACGACGGGCTCGCCGCGGTCCGCGCGGCGGTCGCCGGCGCCGGCGGACGGACGGTCGAGACGAGGCCGGCGCGCGAGAGTCTGGTCGACCTGTTCCGTCGCCGCGTCGGCCGGGGCGAGGAGGGGACGGAGTGATCGTCGCCCTCGCCCGGGACGCGGTCCGGCTGCTCCTCCGCGGACGGCCCGTCTTCCTCCTCCTCGCCGTGGCGCTGGTCTGCGGCCTGTTCGTCCGCGCGACCCGGGACGTCGGCGTCGCCCGGCTGAAGGGGGCGGTCCTCCCCGGCGCCGCCCTCGAGACGCTGGCGTCGACCGTCTTCCTGCTGGCGGTCGCGTGGGGCGTCGTCGCCGGGCTCCTCCTCGCGCACGAGGACCGCGCGTCCGGGTTCTTCACCCACCTCGCGGTCCGTCCGGTCGGGCGCGCGACGGTCGCGATCGGACGGCTCGCCGGCCTCTTCCTGGCGACCGTGCTCGCGCTCGTGCCGCTCGGGGCGATCGTCGCGCTGGTGGCGGGGCTCGGCGAGCGGGACCTGCCGACGCTCCGCGAGCGGGTCCGTCCGACGACCGTCGAGGTCGGGGGCGCGCCGCTCGAGGCGGGGGCGATCGGACACGTCGCGCGCGGGAGCCCGGGACGGTTCGTCTTCGCGCCGGGGACGCGCGCCGACGCGACGCTCCGGCTCCGGCCGAAGATCCCGATCGGCGCCGCGTTCTCCGGACGGATCGCGCTCCGCGTCGACTACCAGCCCGTCTCGGGCGCGTCGCGCACCTGGGAGCCGGAGCCGTTCCGTCCGCTCCGCGAGCTCGTCCTGCACTTCGACGAGGCGCCGGGGGCGGGGTACGCGCTGGTGGTCGAGCCGCGCGACGACACGTTCGTGCTCGAGGTCGATCGCGAGGCGCTGACCGCGATCGGCGGGACGGCGCCGCTCGCGGTCGAGCTCGTCCTGGCGAGCCTCCTCGTCCTCGGGGCGGGCTGGATCGCGGCCGCGCTCGCGTTCTTCTTCGGAGTCGGCCTCTCGGCCGGGCCGGCGTCGCTCGCGGCGGCGTTCGTGGCGCTCGTCGCGATGGGGCGGGCGGCGGTCCTCGACATCGTCGCCGGCATCGGCGCGACGGGCGCGGACGGCGGCGATCCGAGCGCGTTCCTCCGGTGGGTCCGTTCGACCCTGACGCACCTCGTCCGTCTCGTCCCGGACCTCGCGCGGTTCAACCCGGCCGCCCGCCTCGGCGAGGGGGAGGCGCTCCCCGCGGCCGACCTCCTCGCGCCCGCGGTCGCGCTCCTCGTGACCGTCGGAGCGGTCGGACTCCTCACGATCGCCGTCCTGCCGTTCAAGGAGCGGTGACGTGCGGAACCCGTGGATCCTGATGGCCCCGGCGGCGGTCCTCGTCCTCGCGTTCGCGGATCGCGCGGCCGAGCGCGTCGTCCGCGGCCACGGCCACGCGCACGACGACGAGTACGTGACGGTCGGGGACGCCGGGGCGCGCCCCCGCCTCCGGGTCCTCCCGACGCTCCGCGCGCTCGTCGTGCAGCTCTGGATGGTCCGCGTCGACGCCGCGATCCGGACCGGCCGGTTCCACCTCGCGCTCCGTCACGTCCGCGAGGCGCTGGCGATCGCGCCCGACCTCCCGTCGGTCCGCATCCGGCTCGCCGACATCCTCGCGTACAACCTCCCCGCGCAGGAGCCCGACCCGGCCCGGCGGCTCGCCTGGATCGGCGAGGGGCTGGCCGTCCTCGAGGACGGGATCGAGCGCGACCCGTTCGACGCGCGCCTGCACGCCAACCGCGGCCTGCTGCTCCGCTCGCGCGGCGACGTCTACCCCGAGTTCGAGGCGGCGTTCCGCGCCACGACCGGCGCGTCGACGCTCGAGGCCGCCGTCGACGCGTTCGTCCGCGGCGCGGAGTGCGCGCGCGGCGACACCCTCCCGATCCGCTGGGCGAGCATCTATCTCGAGTCGCGCGGCGACGACCGCCTCCGCCGCGCCCGCGCCGGCGACCGGCCCCTCTTCGAAGGCGCCCGCGCGGACTACGCCCGGCAGGCCGACCTCCTCCGCGAACTCCTCGTCCGCTCCCGCCTCGCCCGCTCCCTCCTCGAACGCGATCTGGCCTACGCGGAAGCGAGCGTGGAGTTGGTCGACCGCCTCGCGGCGGGAGCGACGGAGGGAGACGAGCGGGTGGCGGAGCTGGAGGCGGTGAGGGTGACGGTGGTGGAGGAGAGGCAAGGCGAGTGGGGGGAGTTGGAGGGGCGGTGAGATCGCTGCGCGGGGCGGGGGGCACTGCGCGTGGAGCGTCGGGCCGCTGCGCGGGGCGGGCCGCTGCGCGCGGGGCGGTGAACGGGGATTCGGCCGCGGGGCGTTCGTCGGCCACGG
>JAUIEL010000389.1 GCA_030428825.1 bacterium | reverse complement strand
GAAAACGGAAGGGACCCATGAGTGCATCGGAGGTCGGCGGTCGGGCCGAGGCGGCAGTGCGTCCCCGGCCCGTTCATGGGTCTCCATCCGGACTCCCCCCTCTACCCCCAGGAATCGGGTGAGGCCGTCCGCAGCGGGCGAGGCGGGGGCCGGAGGAGGGATGAGGCTCCGAGAGCGACCCCGCAGCGCGACTCGAAAACGAGCGGAGACCACGCCGTATGCATCGCGCGAGGACGTGAGCGGGTCGGAGAGCTCGTCCCTCCTCCGGCCCCCGGCCGTGGCGAACGCGAGGACGTCCGACGAAGCCCGTTCCACGCCCCGCGCGCAGCGGATGCCCCGCGCAGCGGCCTCGCGCTCCACGCGAAGTGCCCCGTCGCCCCGCGCAGCGGCCCCACGCTCCACGCGAAGTGTCACTTTGTCCCGCGCAGCGGATCACGCCTCACGCGCAGTGCCTCTCGCCTCACGCGCAGTGGTCAGACCGACTCGACGTCGACGACCTCCCCGGCGAGTCCCGCGAACTCGCCTTCGCGATGCGTCAACACCACCACCTGCACCCGCCCCGCCGCGGTCAGGCGGTTCAGGCGCTCGACCAGTCTTGCGGTTCGTTCGCGGCTGACGTGGACGCACGGGTCGTCGAGGACGACGACCTGGGGTTCGTCCTCGGCGAGCCAGCGGGCGACGCTGAGGCGGACGAGGGTGCCGACCAGCTCGCGGAGGCCCTGCGAGCCGTCCTCGACGTCGACGGGGTCGATGCCGTCGAGGGAGAGCGGCTGCAGGGCCTCGCCGAGGCGGGCGGCGCGGTAGCGACCGCCGGTGACGTCGACGAGGAGCTCCTCGAGGTCCTCGCGGATCGGGGCGGTCACGCGTGACACGGCCTCGCCGCGGACGTCGTCGACCGTCTCCTTGAGGAGGGCGAGCGCGGCCGCGCGCTCCTCGAGGCGCTCGACGCGACGGTCGGTCTCGGCGCACCGCTCCTCGACCTCGGCGAGCCTGGACCAGGCGCCGCCGGCCGCGCGGCGCTCGAGCTCCTCCTCGAGCTGCGCGGCGCGCGCCTCCTCGCGGCGGAACCGGGCGGAGAGACGGTCGTACGTCCGGCGGACGGTCTCGCGGTGCTGGCGCGCGTCGAGCTCCTTCCGCTCCAGCTCGGCGCGGCGCTCCTTCACCTCCGCCTCGGCGGTCTCGCTCGCGGCGTGCGCGCGGGCCGCGGAGTCGCGGCAGGCTTCGGTGGCGCCGTGCTTCTCGCGGTGGCGGGCGAGCTCCTGGCCGGCCGTCGTCCGTCGCGCGCGCGCGACGTCGCGGGCGCGGGCCGCCTCGTCGAGCCGGGCGCGCAGCCGGTCGACCTCCGCGCTCGCCTCGCGCCCCCGCTCGCGCGCCTCGCTCAGCGTCGCCTCGGCCCGCTCGATCGCCTCGTCGCGGCGGGCGACCCGCTCGCGCAGGGTGTGGATCGACGGGGCGTCGTCGCCGCCGTCGGCGTCGGCCGCGGGGAGGAGTTCGGCGAAGCGGGCGAGGGCCGCGCGGCGCTGCTCGAGCTCTTCGGCGAGCGCCGCGGTCGGACGGGAGTCGACGGCGCGGCGGAGCTCGTCGAGGCGCTCGACCTCGCCGCGGTGTTCGAGCCGCTCGTCGCGGATCCGTCGGAGCTCGGCCGGCGACTCGGCCTGGAACGGCGCGAGGAGCTGCTGGATCCGCCCCCGACGCGCGGCCGCCTCCTCGCGGAGCCGGGCGGTCTCGCGCGACCCGCTCTCGACGACGACCCGCGCGCCGTTCGGCAGGACGACCTCGATCCGTTCGCTCCCCTCGCCGGACATCCCGATCAGCGGCGAACCGTCGGCGAGGACGTCGGCGTCCGCGTCGCCGTGGACGCTGACGCGGAGGATCGTGCGCGCGATCGCCCGGCGGTCCGCCTCGATCTCGGCGTGGAGGTTCTCGACCTCGTGGCCCAGCTCGGCCGCCGGGGGCTCCGCGGCCGACGCGGCGCGCGCCTCGGCCAGCACGCGGTCGAGCCGCTCCGCCTCGGCGAGCCGGCGCTCCGCCTCGTCCGCCTCCCGCCGCGCCTCGGCCGCGTCGAGCCGCCGGCGCTCGTCGGCGCGCGCGCCCCGCCACTCGTCGAGGCGGCGCTCGGTGTCGACCAGCTCGCGCCGCGCCGCGTCGAACCGGTCGTACGCCTGCTTCATCAGCGTCTCGGTCCGCGCGTGCTCGGCGAGGGCGTCGTCGTACGCCCGGTCCTCGGTCGCCGCCGCCTCCTCGCGCCGCCCCCGCTCCTCGACGACCTGCGCGGTCTGGCGCGCCTCGGCGGCGAGGCGACGCGCGCGCTCCTCGGCCGTCCCGAGCGCGGCCTCGGCGCCGGAGAGGTCGACCACGGCGTCGTCGACCGCCTCCCACTCCGCCTTCGCCTCGTCCGCCTCGCGCTCGCAGAGCGGGAGCCGCTCGCGCGCCTCCTCCCACTCCCGCCGCTTCCGCTCCAGCGCGTCGACCTCCTCCGCGAGCGTCGACCGCTCGCGCTCGAGCGTCTCGCGTTCGGCCCGCGCCGCGGCGAGGTCGGAGCGGGCCGCCAGCTGTCCGGTCCGCGTGAACACCTCGTCGGCGGCGGCGAGGATCGCGGCCCGGACGCGGTCGAACTCGGGGCTGACGCCGGTCCGGTCGAGGCCGAGCCGGTCCGCCGCGTCGGTCGACTCGCCGGGGAGGTCGCGCGTCTCCTGCGGCACGAACAGCCACTGGAACGCGCCCCAGGTGTCCGGCCGGTCGGCGTCGGGGCGGCGCTTCGTCGGCGCGCCGAGCCACTCGAGGAGGAGCTCGTCCGCCTCCTCCCGTTCGGCGACGGCGACCCACGCGCCGTCGCGGCGTTCGTGCAGCCGCGTCCGCCCCTTCGCGCCGAACTCCTTCTCGACCCGGATCTCGCGGCCGCCGTGCTCGAGCTCGAGGGCGACCGTCGGATGCGGCGCCTCGACGCCGTTCGGCGCGATCCGCTCGGTCCAGCGCGCCTTGCTCTTCGAGCGGTCGAACAGCGCCCGGCGGACCGCCTCGAAGAGCGTCGTCTTCCCCGCCTCGTTCCGCCCGGTCAGCACCGTCCCGCGCGGGTGGAACTCGACGACGTGAGGCCCGCCCCGAAAGCGGCGGACGTCGGTCACCTCGAGCCGCTTCAGTCGCACGCGTCCGCCTCCCGGACCGCCTGCGCGAACAGGCGCGCCGCCTCGCGCGCCACGCGGACGTCGTGGGGCTCCTCCGCCTCGGCGAGCCGCCGCTCGAGCCGGGCCTGCACCTGCGCGAGCGACGCGTCCCGCAGCGGCGCGAGAGACGCCTCCTCTTCGTCGGCGCGCCAGCGGAGGTCCGCCTCCCGAACGCGGAGATCGAGCCGGCGCGCCTCCTCCTCCTCGACGAGGTCGCGCACCTCCGCGTACGCCGACGCCGGCGCCTCGCCCGCGAGCGTGAGCCGCACGACGTCAGCCTCGGCCTCCGCGAGCGCCCGACGGAGGCGCGCGGCGTCCGCGTCCCCCGCGAACCGGAACGCGACGTCCGCCCAGCGGAGCGCGCCGACGCGGACCGGCTCGAGCGCCGGGGGCGCGCCCTTCCGGTCGATCTCGACCACGAGCACCTGCCCCGCGTCGACCTCCTCGTACGCGGTCTGCTCGGGCGTGCCGGAGTACGCGATCCGCGGCGCGTCGTCCCCGGCCGAGAAGACGCGCGTCCCGTGCCAGTGGCCGAGCGCCAGGTAGTCGAACCCGCAGCGGTCGACGTGCGCCGGGTCGAGCGGCAGCTTGACGTCGACCTCGTGCCCCCCGAACGTCACGGACGTCAGGTGGCCGTGGGCGACCGCGACGTGGACCCCGGGCCGGTCGGCGACGACCTCGGCGGCCGCGAGCGGGTCGGTCCGCGCGTGCTTCGAGCGGACCGGGAACGGCCAGAGGGTGACGTCGAGTCCGTCGAGCGCCACCGGCCCCTCCTTCGAGTGGACCCGGAGGTTCGGGAGGTTCCGGAGCGCGGCGCGGTTCCAGATGGCGCCCGGGCCGGGGAGGTCGTGGTTGCCGGGGACGACGTGGACGTCGAGCGTCGGGAACGCGCGGATCCGCCGCGCCACCTCCTCGACCTGGGTCTGGTCGACGCCGTGGTGCTCGAACAGGTCGCCCGCCGCGACCACGAACGCGCACTCCCGTTCGGCCGCGACCTCGAGGAGGCGCTCGACCGCCTCGAGCCGCTTCTTCCGGACCTCGGGCGCCGCCCGGCCGAGGCCGCCGCCGCGCATGCCGATCTGCCAGTCGGAGGTGTGGAGGAACCGGACCATCGAGACGATCGTAGCGACGCCGCGGCGGAGCGCGCGCCCGGACCTCCCGCCGCCGAGAGGACGCCCGTCCCCGCGGGGACGGGACGTCCGGAGGGGCGCAGCGTCAGTCGCAGCCGACGCTCTCGAGCATCTCCTCGACGATCTCCTCGATCTCGTCGACGATCTCGGGGCAGTGCTCCTGCGCGCACGCGATCATCGCGTCGCCGTAGGTCGACATCGCGTCGCAGATCAGCTGGTCGTGCGCCTCGTGGATGCCGTCGATCAGCTGCTGCGCGACCCACGCCGCCGAGCCGCCGCCGATCAGCGCGCCGATCCCGCCCGCGATCAGCCCGACGCCGGCGCCGACCGCGGCCCCGGCCGGCCCGCCCGGCGAGCCGGTGATCGCGCCCGTGATCGCGCCGCTCACGACGCCGCTCACGACCGCCCCGATCCCCCCGGCCAGCGTCCCCGCCGCCCACGCCTCGCGCACCTGGCGGATCTCCGCGCGGCGCGACTCCTCGATCTCGTCGATCCGATCGAGCACCTCGGCGAGCGCCGCCTCGATGCACGCCACGAACGCCTCGCGGTCGCACGGGTCCTCGACCTGCACCTCCGGCTCGGTCTTCGCGGGCGGCTGGACGCCGGTGGTGAGGAACGCGTCGTCCCCCTTCCCTCCGTCCGCCATGAGCGCGAACATCCGCGCCGTGTCGTCCGCGGTCAGCACCTCGTTCGACGAGAACGTCCGGACCGGCACGAACGCGTACGCGCGCTGCTCCCCGTCGTCGAACGTCGCGCCGAACCCGAAGTGCTCGACCTTCCCCCACGGCGACCGGAACGTCGCCGCGTAGACGAATCCGGAGAGGTCCGCGTACTCCGAGGGCGGCAGCTCGGTCTTCACCGGCAGGACGACCAGCCCGTCGACCTCCGCCCCGTCCCCCTCGGGAGAGAGGACGTGCGCCACCGCCGCCTCCTTCACCGGCCCGGACGGCGCCGTCGCGTAGAAGCCGCTCTTCCCGAGCGTGTACGCGTGGCCGAAGACCGCGTGGTACACCTCCTGTTGAACGGCCATCGGGTCGATCGACTTCGCGTCGAGGATCAGGTCGACGAACGCGTCGGTCTTCTCCCGGTAGGTCGTCGAGAGCGCGTGCCGGTGCAGGACGTCGCTCGTCATGTCCGGCAGCTTCACGGTCACGGTCTCCGCGCCGGCGGTCGGCGGGAGCGCGGTCGCCGCGACGACGGCGAGCGGGGCGGCGAGGCGGACGAGCTGCTTGGGGGTCTTCATGGGGTTCTCCCTCGTCGATGGACGCACCGCGGGCGTCGACGTCACCGCGGACGGCGACGCTCCGGCTCACGGGCGCGGTCTTGGATGCGAGGCCGGCCCGCGCCGGCGCTCCGTCACGAAGCGCGAACTCGAGGTCGCGCTTCGGCCCCCTGGAGCGACGACTCGCGCGCCCCTTCTCCCGGTTTCTCGGTTTTTCGTCGGCGGCGTCCGCCTCAGCCTTCGTCGGAATCCGCCCCCGCCGCCACCCACTCCGGGTACGCCTTCTTCACCTTCTCCGCCTTCGGGATCGACCACGCCCGGACGTAGCCGTGTCGCGGATGGAGGCGGGCGAAGTCCTGGTGGTACGCCTCGGCGGGGAAGAACCGGTCGAGCGGCTCGAGGGTCGTCGCGATCTCCCGATCGAAGACGGAGGCGGCGTCGAGCTGCGCGACGTACGCCGCCGCGATCCGACGCTGCTCGTCGTCCGCGAAGAAGATCGCGCTCCGGTACTGGCGTCCGACGTCCGGCCCCTGCCGGTCCTTCTCGGTCGGGTCGTGCGCGGTGAAGAAGACGCGCAGGAGCTCGCCGAGCGTCCGGACGGACGGGTCGTACGTCACCTCGATCGCCTCGGCGTGGTCGGTCTCCCCCGCCCCGACGATCTCGTAGACCGCGTTCGCCGCCGTGCCTCCGGCGTACCCCGAGACGACGTCGGTCACGCCGACGATCTGCTCGAGCGCCGCCTCGGTGCACCAGAAGCACCCGCCGGCGAGAACGACCTTCGCCTCGCCCGGGCTCTCCGCCCGCGCGACGTCGACCTCGGGGAGGGGAAGCGGGTGCGGGACGACGCCGCCCGAGCCGCCCGTCGGCGAGCAGGCGGCGGCGACGAGGAGGCCGGCGAGCAGGAAGAGGGCGGGGAGGCGCATGACGGGGGGCTCCGTACGATCGGGCGGCCTCCCCACCGTACCGTGCGGGTGGCGCGTCCAGGGCACGCAGGCCCGCACGCCCGGGCCGCCTATCGAACCCCGAATCGCTCCTCGAACCTCGCACGAGTCGTCCACGCGCCCTCCGGACAGGACGCCCTCCGAACTCTGCTATCGTACGTGTTCGCGGTGCACGGGACGGACACGGAGCAGGTGTTGGCCAGGACCCTCCTGCCCCACCTCGACGCCCGCGACCAGGAGACGGTGATGAGCGATTTCGAGTCGTACGCAAACGTGCTCCGCGAGGAGGGGATGGCGAAGGGGCATCGGGAGGGCCGACGGCGCGACGCCGCCGACAAGCTCCTGCGCCTCCTCCGCCGCCGCTTCGACGTCCCGGAAGCGATCGCCGCTCGGATCGACGCCGCGCCGGTCGAGGATCTCGA
>JAUIEL010000388.1 GCA_030428825.1 bacterium | reverse complement strand
AGCGCTGGAACCGGAGGTCGCGGTTCGTGAGGATCCCGACGACCCTCCGTCCCCCGGGGGCGAGGATCGGCAGCCCGGAGATCTTGTGGTCCTCCATGATCTGCCACGCCTGGCCGATCGTGGCGTCGGGCGGGAGCGTGATCGGGTCCGCGATCACCCCGTTCGCCGACCGCTTCACCTTGTCGACCTCGCGGACCTGCGCCTCGACCGGCAGGTTCTTGTGGATCACCCCGAGCCCGCCCTGCCGGGCCAGCGCGATCGCGAGCCCGGACTCGGTCACCGTGTCCATCGCCGCCGAGACGAGCGGGATGTTCAGCCGGACCCCCCGCGAGAAGTCGGCGCCGGTCGTCACCTCCGACGGCAGGACGTCGGAGTGCGCGGGAACCAGGAGGATGTCGTCGAAGGTGATCCCCTCCCGCGCGATCTTCTCCTCGAAGGGGATCACGGGGGACGGGGCCGTCGCGGGGGAGACGGAATCGGAGGAGGGAGTCGTGTCGAGCGCCATCGGACCACACTACATTCCGCGACGGAGGCACGGAAGAGGAAGCAACGAGAGCAAGAGAGAGCAGGGGAGAGCAACGAGAGCGCGTCCCCCGCCGATCCCGCCGCTTGCCCCGTCCCCCGAACCCCTCGGCGACCGCCCCATTCCCCTCGGTCCGCGCGGCGAGGACCTTCGGTCCCGGCGAACCCCGCCGCCGCGCTCTCCCCTGCTCTCCCCTGCTCTCCCGTGCTCTCCTTGCTCTTCCCCAAAATAGCCGGGGCTCCCGGGGACCGAAGTCCACCGGAAGCCCCGGACTACAAGAAGGAGGAGATGGCTTCTCTATCGTCCGGGGTCGGGGGCTCCCTGAGATCGACCGCTCCAGATTGCGGAAAAAGGTTCGTGCGCGCTTCAACCGGAGACGGGAGCGGGGCTTCGGGCGGGTCGAATTCGAGGGGGGTGCGTCGTCGGGGAGGGCGCGACGGCGGGCGGACCGAACTCTTCGAGGCGGCGGACGACCGGAGTTGAGCGACGCCGACGGAGAACCGCGCGGGGGAGGGGTGCGAACGGTCGCTGGTAGACTCTCGCGGATGCCGGCGCCCGCCTCCTCGAGCATGACGCGCACCGCGGTCACCGCGGCGATCGGCCTCGCCCTGATCGTCGGGCTGATCGTCACGCGTCCCGCCGACACCGACCTCCTCGCGGCGCTCCGGTCGACCGACCCGCGGTGGGTCGTCGCCGCGCTCGGGGCGTACGCGGCGTCGTACCTCGCCCGGGCCCTCCGGTTCCGCCTCCTCCTCCACTCGGTCCGGCCGCCGCTCCTGGCGCTCGGCCGGATCGTCGCGGTCCACAACCTCTTCAACATGCTGATGCCCGCGCGCACCGGCGAGCTGTCGTACGTCGTCCTGGTGAAGCGGCGGTTCGGGGCGCGCCACGCCGAGGGGGCGGCGACGCTCCTCGTCGCGCGCCTGTTCGACCTGCTCGGGATCGCGGTCTTCTTCGGGGCGGCGTTCCTCACCTCCGCCGGGGCGGACGGCGCGGCCGGGGCGGACCTGCTGACCGGGGCGGTGATCCTGTTCGCGATCTCGACCGCCCTCCTCCTCGGGGTGGTGCCGCTCACGCGGGTCGGCGTCGGCCTCGCGGAACGGCTGGCGCGGCGGTCCGGGGCGGAGGGACGCCCGCTCGTGGCGCGGATCCTCTCCGCCGCCCGGGCGGTCCGGGACGAGCTGGAGCACGTCCAGGCGCGCGGGACCGGGGGGCGCGTCTTCCTCGTGACCGAGGTCCAGTGGCTCCTGACGTTCCTCACCTGCTGGTGCCTCCTCCGGTCGGCGGGCGTGGCGTTCCCGTTCCCGGACTCGATCCTCGGGTCGACGGGGCTCTCGCTGGCGTTGATCCTCCCCCTCAACACGTTCGGGAACGTCGGGACGTTCGAGGCCGGGTGGACCCTCGGCTACACGTTCGCGGGGCTCGACCACGGGGCGGCGGTGGCGACCGCGATCGCCGCGCACGTCTGGATCTTCCTGTTCGCGGCCGGCCTGGGCGCGATCGGCTGGCTCTCGCTCCGGGCCGGCGGGGACGATCCCGGGGAGGCGCCGGTTTCTCCGTAAGGATCGGCCCCGGTGCGACACGGGAGGGGGGCCGGCGGCGCGTGCCGCCCGCTCCCGCGAACGACCTCCCCCTGCCCGGAGCCGATCATGAACCGTCGCCTCGTCACCGTGTCGGCCGCGCTCGCCGCCACCGTCTCGTTCCCCATCCTCCTCGCCCTCGGCGGGACGACCGGCCCGACGTACGTCTTCGAGCTGTCGATGAAGGGGAAGACGTGGAACACCGCCGTCGTCCTGAACCCCGGCGTGAAGCCCCCGATCGGGAAGGTGAAGAACAAGGACATCGCCGCCGTCCTGAAGGGGGAGCTGCCGGACTTCGCCGCCGACTACCTCGACCTCGACGCGGGCGGGAAGTTCTACCTCTACTACGACGGCAAGTCGTCGTGGCGCGTGGCGACGAACCCGAACGGCGACGACCTCACGACGCTCGACGGGCAGGTCGCGAACGACGGCCAGTTCTGGATGGCCGGGCGGTACGACATGTTCCTCGCCGACGCGGACGCGTTCGCGCAGGGGAAGGTGACGTTCGAGAAGGGGACGTTCACGCCGAAGAAGGTGAAGGGGAAGCTCCACTTCGTCAGCGCGACGCTCGGGACCGGGATGACCCTGTCGTTCAAGACGGTCGGGAAGCCGACCGTCCTGCCGTGAGCCGACGCGGACCGGGTCCGCGCGCGGCCGGGGGCGCCCCCGCCGCCGGCCTACGGAACGTCGTCGAGGAACGACGCGCGGAGGCGCTCCCGCAGCTTCGCGCGCGCCCGGTGGTACCGGACCGCGACCGCGCCCTCGGTCGAGCCGACGATCGTCGCGGTCTCGCGCGCGGAGACCTGCTCGATCCCTCGCAGGACGACGACGGCCCGGTCGGTCTCGTCGAGCGCCGAGAGCGCCTCCCGGAACCGCCGCCGCGCCTCCGTCGACTCGACGCGCGCGGTCACGCTCGTCACCTCGGCGCGCCAGACGGCCGACCGCGGGTCTCCGTCCGGACGGACGCCGTCGCCGCCGCCGAGACCGGAGGCGATCCGCGGGGCGTCGCCGCGGAGGTGACGGCGCAGCAGGTCGTTCACGAGGTGACGCATCACGCCGGAGAGGAACGCGAGGAACCGGGGCGCGGCCGCGATCCGTTCCGGGTCGCCGGAGGCGAGCCGACCGAGGGCGACGAGCCAGACCTCGTGGACCAGGTCGTCCCCGTCGCAGACCCGCGCGAGGCGGCCGCGGAGATGCCAGCGCGCCGCCGCGTGCAGGGCCGGGTCGAACCGCTCCACCAGCCACGCCACGCTCGCGCGGTCGCCGTCGATCGCCGCGGCGAGGCGGGCCGCCGTCGCCCCGCCGCCCCGCCCCGCGTCCGGACTGTCCCCCGGTCGGTCCATGCCGGCCGAGGGTACACTCCCCCGCGATGAGCTCGTCCGCCGACGATCCCGACGGAGCGGTCGTCACCGCGATCCTGACGCGGCTGGCCGAGGACGCCGCCGCCGGCGCGCTCCGGCCGGACGACGAGTACGTCCGCCTCTTCCCCGGCCACGAGGAGGAGGTGCGGCGCGAGCTGGCGGGGGTCCGCGGCGCGGCGGCCGGTCGCTCCCCCGACCGCTTCGGGCCGTACCGCATCCTCCGGCGCCTCGGCGAAGGGGGCGCGGGGACGGTCTACCTCGCCGAGGAGCCGCGGCTCGGCCGGCGGGTCGCGCTGAAGGTCCTCCACGCGCTCGGCGCCCTCTCGCCGGAGCGGCAGGCCCGGTTCGAGCGCGAGGCGCGGGTCCTCGCGCGGCTCGACCACCCGGGGCTGGTCCGCGTGCTGGCCGCCGGCGCGGTCGACGGGACGCCGTACCTCGCGTTGGCGCGGGTCGAGGGGGAGACGCTGGAGGAGCGGATCCGCGCGGCGCGCGCGGCCGGACTCCTCCCCGGCGGGGACGGCGCGCGGGAGGCGGCGCGGATCGTCGAGCGGACGGCGGAGGCGCTCGCGACGGCGCACGCGGCCGGCGTCGTGCACCGCGACGTGAAGCCGGCGAACGTCATGGTCACCCCGCGCGGCGACCCGGTGGTCCTCGACTTCGGCCTCGCGCTCGCGCCGGACGAGGCGCCGTTGACCCGTTCGTGGGAGCTGCACGGGACGCTCTCCGCGATGGCGCCGGAGCAGCTCGAGCGCGGCGCGATCGACGCGCGGACCGACGTCTGGGCGCTCGGGGCGGTCCTGTTCGAGCTCCTCACGCTCGAGCGGCCGCTCGACGCGCCGACGCTCGAGGGGCGACTCGAGGCGGTGCGGACGCGCGATCCGGCCGACGTCCGGCGCCGGAACCCCGCCGTGCCGCGGGACGTGGCGGTGGTCGTGGCGAAGGCGCTCGAGCGGACCCCTGCGCGGAGGTACGCGGACGCCGGCGCGTTCGCGGCCGACCTCGCCGCGGCGCGGGAGGGGCGGCCGATCGCGGCCCGTCCGGTCGGCGCGGTCGAGCGGGCGTGGCGGCGGGCGCGGCGGCGGCCGGCGGCGTTCCTGCTCGCCGCGGTCCTCGCGCTCCTCGTCCCGGCGGTGCTCGTGCTCGCGGGGTTCCTCGCCGCCAAGCTGCCGGAGGCGCGGGCGTACCGCGAGCGCGCGCGCGAGGAGGGTGTCCGCGCCGAGGTCGAGGCGGGGTTCCTCGAGCTGATGAGCCTCCGGCCGGACGCGGCGCGCGCGGCGTTCGAGCGGGCGCTCGCCGCCGACCCGACCGACGCGGAGGCGCACGCGGGGGTCGCGCGCGCCCTCCTCTCGGCGGGCCGGGTCGACGAGGCGGAGCGGTACCTTGATGAGCACCGCGCGGAGATGCCGGGGCTCGCCGCGGTCGACGAGATGCGGCGGAGCATCGCGCGGGAGCGCGGCGCCGCGACGGACGTGGCCGGCCCCGGCGACCCGGACGGCGAGGCGCGCCGCGCGACGACCGCGTTCGACGCGTACCTCCTCGGCCTCGCCGCGCTCCGGCGGGCCGAGCACGGGGAGGAGGCGGCTTGGGCGCGGGCCGAGGCGGAGCTCGACCGCGCGCTCGCGCTCGCCGTCGCCGCCCGCCCGATCTACCACTGCGAGCGGGCGCGGGTCGCCGGCCTGCGCGGGGACCTCGAGACCGCGCGGAGGCTCGCCGACGCGCTCGCGCGGCTCTGGCCCGGCGAGGCGATCACGGCGTTCTACGCGGGGTTCGCGCTGCAGGGGGCGGGCGACCTCGACGGCGCGGTCGGTCACCTCGAGCGGGCGGCGCGGCTCGACCCCGAGAACGTCCTGGCGCGGAACGGGCTCGGCGCGGCGTACCTTCAGGTCGGGCGCGGGGAGGAGGCGGCGCGCGAGTTCGACGCCGTGCTCGCGCTCGACGCGGACGACCCGACGGCCCATTTCTGCCTGGCGCTCCTCCGCGAGTCGGAGGGGGACCGCGACGGCGCGGCGGCGCATTACCGGGCGTCGCTCCGGAACGATCCGGAGAACCCGGCCGCGCACGACGGACTCCGCCGGACGGAGCGGCCGTAGACCCGCGCGCGTTGTGAGACGTGCGCGCACGTTGCGCACATCCAAGCCGTCGACTCCGTCCGGGACGTGTCGGCGCGGGTCGCCTCGACAGCCGCCGTTTCGCGGCGTACGCTGCGGACCGCGTCGGCGGACGGGAGGCGGGGATCGAAACCGTCCGCGCGCGGGAACGTCTTCACGGGCGACCGCCCATGCCGTCCCGGGGACGGCGAAGACGACGAGAAGGGAGACGTTCAGATGAGATCGGTGATCTGGGGAGTCGTGATGGGAGCGGCGCTCGCGCCCGCCGCCGACGCGGAGTGGATCCACCAGCAGAGCGGGAAGACGTTGAAGCTCGACCTCGAGCGGACCGCGACGCGCGCGTTCACGCAGATCCTGCTGACGAACACGGGCGACCGGGTGCACGGAGGCGCGGACGCGTGGTCGATGGGCTCGCCGATCAAGTCGGGCGCCGGGCTCGGCAACTGGCGCAGCACCACGTCGACCTGGCGGCCCGAGCCGGACGAGCCGGTGGCCGAGGTCGAGTGGACCGGCGAGGTCGTGATGGCGATCGACGCCGAGGCGAGGTCGGGGGAGAGCGCCGCCATGGTGATGGCGCAGGCCGAGTTCAAGCTGATCGTCGACGACGCCGTGGTCTCGTACGAGAACCTCGTCCACAACCTCGCGATCGAGTCGGAGCAGGACCTGATCTCGACCCTCGACGTGAACCCCGGCGGGGTCGGCGTCCAGGTCCCGATCACCGTCTCGACCGGCCACGGGAAGGTCGAGCTCGCGGATTCGATCCCGATCCCCGACGGCTGCCGGTGCGGCAAGACGGTGCAGTCGATCCGGCACTGCTACTCGTTCGACCTCGCCCACGCCGACGGCTGGTACATCGCCCTGATCGACGTCGGGCGGGAGGCGGACGCGTCGACGAACGTCGACGCGGAGGTGAAGGAGAAGGTCTTCTACATCGACTGGTGCGGGAAGTAGGTCGCGATGGGCCCCTCGAGACTCGACCCCGACGCGGCGGCCGGCCGCTCCGCGCGCTCCGCCATCACCGCGCCGACATCCGTGCCGCACCGAACCTCCGGTGGATCGGCTACCTGTCGACCGTCGGCGTCTATGGCGACCATGACGGCGCCTGGGTCGACGAGGACAGCCCGTGCCGACCGGTGTCGCGCCGCACGCAACGCCGGCTGGTGGCCGAGCGCCAATGGCTCGACCTTGACGAGAAGACCGACATCGCCGTCGCCGTGCTGCGGCTCGCCGGTATCTACGGTCCCGGACGCAACCCCTTCCTCAAGCTCGAAAGGGGCACGGCGCTGCGGCTGATCAAGCCCGGCCAGGTG
>JAUIEL010000387.1 GCA_030428825.1 bacterium | reverse complement strand
CCTCGCGATCTGGATCTGGGAGAAGCTGACCGAGCTCCTCCCGGTGAAGCTGCACGAGATCCAGGTGCACGAGACGCCGACGTCGTACGTCACGTACCGCGGCGAGTGAACCCGATCTACCGGAGCGAGGTGAACCGCGACGTGCCGCCCGCCGCGCCGGGCGAGTTCGCGGCGCTCCGTATCGGCCCGCTCGAGGTCGACCCGCCGGTCGTGCTGGCGCCGATGGCCGGCGTGACGAACTCGCCGTTCCGCCGGATCTGCCGCCGCTACGGCGCCGGGCTGTACGTCAGCGAGATGATCACCGCGCGCGGGTTCGTCGAGGGACACCGGAAGACGCACCAGCTCGCGACGTTCGCCGAGGACGAGGTGCCGCGGTCGATCCAGCTCTACGGGACCGACCCCGCCGCCCTCGGCGAGGCGACCCGCATCCTCGTCGGCGAGAGCGGGGTCGACCACCTCGACATGAACCTCGGCTGCCCGGTCCGGAAGGTGACGGGGAACGGCGGCGGCGCGGCGATCCCGGCCAAGCCGAAGCTGATGGCGCGGCTGGTCGGCGCGATCGTCGAGAACGCGGGCGACGTCCCGGTCACCGTGAAGTTCCGGAAGGGGATCGACGACTCGCTGCTCACGTTCCGCTCGGCCGGGAAGGTCGCGGAGGACGTCGGCTGCGCCGCGGTCGGCCTGCACGCCCGGACCGCGGCCCAGCTGTACGACGGCGACGCGGACTGGAGCGCCATCGGCGAGCTGAAGGAGGCGGTGACGTCGATCCCGGTCCTCGGGAACGGCGACATCTACGAGCCGCACGACGCCCTCCGGATGATGCGCGAGACCGGCTGCGACGGCGTGATCATCGGCCGCGGCTGCCTCGGCCGGCCGTGGCTCTTCCGCGACCTGGCGGCCGTCTTCCGCGGCGAGGAGCCGCCCGACCCGCCGACGCTCGGCGAGATCGCCGACCTCGCGATCGAGCACGGCCGCGAGCTCTGCAAGTTCTTCGGCGACTACCTCGGCGTCCGCCACATGCGCCGCTTCGGCAACTGGTACACGAAGGGGTTCCACGCCACCGGCGCGTTCCGGAAGGCGCTGAACCGGACCGAGACCCGGGAGGAGATGGAGGAGCTCCTCCGCGCCCTCCCGCGCGACGTGCCGTATCCGCCGGGCGCCGTCCGCGCCCGCCGGGCGAAGTCCGCCGGGACGCAGAAGGTCCACCTCCCGAAGGGGTTCCTGAACGACGACGACGTCCTCCCGGCCGCGGCCGCCGAGGACGAGCGCGCGGGGATGCCGGAAGGCGGATAGTCCCGCCCGCGCGGTCGGACCGACCGCGCGTTTCCAATGACCGCGGCGCGACGCTAGGCTGTCCCGATCCGTTCCCTCCGCGGCTCGAATCGACCCATGAGCTCGATCCCCTTGCTCCGGTCCTCGGTCTCCCGCAAGCTCGTGATGTCCCTCACGGGGATCTGGCTCTGCGTCTTCCTGGTGGTCCACCTGGCGGGAAATCTCACCCTCTTCCTCCCCGCCGACCAGGCGCGCCCGCTCTACAACGCGTACACGCGGTTCATGACGACCCACCCGCTGATCAAGGTGGCGGGGTTCGTGAACTACGCGGCGTTCCTGGTTCATATCGCCGTCGCCGTCCTCCTCACGGTGCAGAACCGCCGCGCGAAGGGGAGCCGCTACGTCTGCGACGCGCCCGGCGGGACGAGCGAGTGGTACTCCCGGCGCATGGGCGTCCTCGGCGCGCTGGTGTTCGTCTTCCTCGTCCTGCACCTGAAGGTCTTCTGGTACCGCTATCACTTCGGAGAGGTCGGCGTCGACGCGGGAGGGCTGCGCGACATGTACGGCGTGGTCGTGGCGGCGTTCGGCGAGCTCTGGTACGTCGCGGTCTACGTCGTGGCGATGCTCGTCCTCGGGTTCCACCTGCTTCACGGCTTCGCGAGCGGGTTCCGAACGCTCGGGCTGCACCACCGCCGGTACTGGCGGATCGTGCGGCGGTTCGGAGCCGCGTTCGCGGTGCTGATCGCGCTGACGTTCGCTCTGATGCCGATCTGGGTGCACCTGACGACGCCGCCCCCCTGAGCCGCCCCCTCCCCTGAGCGCCTCCCCGATCCGACCCTCCGAAGGGGCCGGGCCGCTACTTCCCCCGGCTGAGCGCGGCCTTCAGGAACTCCCAGTTCAGACGGCCGATGTGCTCGATGGAGATCTCCTTCGGGCAGACCGCCTCGCACGCGCCGGTGTTCGAGCAGTTCCCGAACCCCTCGCGGTCCATCTGCGCGACCATCTTCAGCGCGCGCTCCTGCGCCTCGATCCGCCCCTGCGGCAGGAGGCTCAGGTGAGAGACCTTCGCCGCGGTGAACAGCATCGCCGAGCCGTTCTTGCACGCCGCCACGCAGGCGCCGCAGCCGATGCACGTCGCGGCGTCGAAAGACCGGTCGGCGCGGTCCTTCGGGATCGGGATCGAGTTCGCCTCGGGCGCGGTGCCGGCGTGGACCGACACGTATCCCCCGGACTGGATCACCCGATCGAACGCGCTCCGGTCGACGACGAGGTCCGAGATGATCGGGAACGCCCGCGCGCGCCACGGCTCGACGTGGATGGTGTCGCCGTCCTCGAACTGTCGCATGTGGACCTGGCAGGTCGTCGTCGCGTGCCCCGGACCGTGGGCGCGGCCGTCGATGTAGAGGCTGCACTGCCCGCAGATCCCCTCGCGGCAGTCGTTGTCGAACGCGACGACCCGCTCTCCCTTGTCGACGAGTCGCTCGTTCAATCGGTCGAGCATGTCGAGGAACGACATGTCGGCGGTGATGCCGTCGACGTCGTACCCGACCATCTTCCCCGGCGTGTCGCGGCGCTCCTGGCGCCAGATCTTCAGGTGGAACCTCATCACTTGTAGCTCCGGACGGCGGGCGTCGAGTACTCGAACTCGAGGGTCTCCTTGTGGAGCTTCGGCGCGCCGCCCGGGCCCTGGTACTCCCAGGCGGAGACGTACATGAACTCCTCGTCGTTCCGGACCGCCTCGCCGTCCCGCTGGTACTCCTCCCGGAAGTGCGCGCCGCACGACTCCTCGCGCTGCAGCGCGTCGTGGCACATCAGCTCGCCGAGGTCGAGGTAGTCGGCGACCCGCCCCGCCTTCTCGATCTCGGGGTTCAGCCGGTCGGCGCCCCCGGGGACCTTCACGTCGCGGTGGAACTCGGCGCGCAGGTCGCGCACGCGCGAGATCGCCGACTCGAGCCCCGCCGCCGTCCGGCTGATCGAGCAGGAGTCCCACAGGACCTCCCCGAGCTCGCGGTGGAACGAGTCGACCGACCGCTTCCCGGCGTTCGTCGTGAAGTGCCGGACCTGCTCGTCGACCCCCTTCGCCGCCTCGTCGAACGCGGGGTGGTCGGTCGGGAGGGGCTTCTTCCCGCGCTCGCCGGCGAGGTAGTCGGTCATCGTGTACGGGATGACGAAGTAGCCGTCGACGCACGCCTGAAGCAGCGAGTTCGCGCCGAGCCGGTTGGCGCCGTGGTCGGAGAAGTTGCACTCGCCCAGCGCGAACAGGCCGGGGATCGTGGTCATGAGGTTGTAGTCGACCCACAGCCCGCCCATCGAGAAGTGGGACGCCGGATAGATCAGCATCGGGTCGACGTACGGGTCGATCCCGGTGATCGTCCGGTACATGTCGAAGAGGTTGCCGTACCGCTCGGAGATCACCTGCCTCCCCACCCGCGCCACGGCGTCGCGGAAGTCGAGGTAGGTCGCGCGCCCGGTCGGTCCGGCGCCGCGCCCCTCGTCGCAGACCTCCTTGGCGGCGCGCGACGCGATGTCGCGCGGCGTGAGGTTGCCGAACGCCGGATACTTCCGCTCGAGGTAGTAGTCGCGCTCCTCCTCGGGGATGTCGTTCGGCTTCCGCCCGTCCCCCTGCGCCTTCGGCACCCAGATCCGGCCGTCGTTCCGGAGCGACTCGGACATCAGCGTCAGCTTCGACTGCGAGTCGCCGAGGACCGGGATGCAGGTCGGGTGGATCTGGTTGAAGCTCGGGTTCGCGAACAGGGCGCCGCGCTTGTGCGCGCGCCAGATCGCGGTGGCGTTGCACCCCATCGCCAGGGTCGAGAGGTAGTAGATCTTCCCGTAGCCGCCGGTCGCCAGGACGACCGCGTGGGCCGCGTACCGCTCGATCTCGCCGGTCTCGAGGTTCCGGACCACGATGCCGCGCGCCTGGCCGTCGACCACGACGAGGTCGAGCATCTCCGAGCGCGGATGCATCGTGACCGTCCCCGACCGGATCTGCCGCGACAGGGCGCCGTACGAGCCGAGGAGGAGCTGCTGCCCGGTCTGCCCGCGGGCGTAGAACGTCCGCTGGACCTGCACGCCGCCGAACGAGCGGTTGGCGAGGAGGCCGCCGTACTCGCGCGCGAACGGCACGCCCTGCGCGACCGCCTGGTCGATGATGCTGGTCGAGAGCTCGGCGAGCCGATAGACGTTCGCCTCGCGCGAGCGATAGTCCCCGCCCTTGATCGTGTCCTGGAACAGGCGGTGGACGTTGTCGCCGTCGTTCTGATAGTTCTTCGCCGCGTTGATCCCGCCCTGGGCGGCGATCGAGTGCGCGCGACGCGGCGAGTCCTGGAAGCAGAAGCAGTCGACGCGGTATCCCGCCTCGCCGAACGACGCGGCGGCCGACGCCCCGGCGAGGCCCGACCCGACGACGATGATCTTGAGGTGGCGCTTGTTCGCCGGGTTGACGAGCCGGATACGCGACTTGTGCAGCGACCACTTGTCGGGGAGCGGGCCGTCGGGGATCTTCGCGTCGAGTCTCACGGGGAGCGACCTCCGGGGAACGAGTCGGAGCCCGCCTCCTTCCGCTCGCGGACGGCCGACGACCGGTTGCGAGGTATCGAGGCGAGGCCCGATCCGCTACATTCAACGCTCCGTCCGAACCACAGGCAAGAGAACGGGCACGGAGCGCTCGAATGTCCAAGGGCCGCGAGATCCGCTACTTCGACTACGTGAACCACCCGTACGCCCCGGTGAGCGCCGCGCTCTCGACGGACGCGCTCGGCGTCTTCCAGGCGGCGACCCGCTCGGCGACCTCGCGCGCGAAGTCGGTCGCGTCGGCGCTGCACGTCCAGATCGCCGGGGTCGAGGTCGCGACCGACATCGCGATCACGGTCGAGGGCGTCGAGGAGAAGCCCGCGGCGGCGAAGACGACCCCGACCACCACGATCAAGCTGAGCTGGGAGGCGGCGAAGAACCCCGCGCTCTTCCCGTTCATGAACGCCGAGCTGCTGATCTACCCGCTCACGCCGACCGAGACCCAGCTCGAGATCGCCGGGCACTACGTCCCGCCGGGCGGCCCGCTCGGCAAGGCGATCGACGCCGTGGTCGGTCACCGGATCGCGGAGGCGTCGGTGCACAGCTTCATCACCGACGTCGCGGGCTACCTCCGCCAGAACCTCTCCTGAGCGTTCCCCGGCGCGGCGTCGCGACCGCCGGCGCCGTCAGCGGTCCTCCAGCATCCGCAGGACGAGGGGGTTCTTCTCCTTGTCCGCCAGGATGAAGTGGCACGTCTCGCAGTCGGAGACGATCGTCTCGCCGAGCCCGTCCCGCATCAGGCCGTCGTGGCAGCGGAAGCAGGCGGAGGTCGCCGACGTCGGGTGCCCGATCAGGGACGGATACGTGTTCCAGCGGATGTTCATCTCCGGGTGGACGTACCGCTCGAACAACGCCTTCAGCTCGTCGGCCACGGCGGGGAGCTTTTCCCGGTTCGCCTCCCAATGCTCGGGAAACCGCTCCTCGTAGATCGAGGCGAGCGTGTCGATCCCGGCGAACGCCTCCTCGTTCGAGGAGTACTCGCGGGTCACGAGCTCTTCGGAGAGCCGCCGGATCCACGGGATCTCGGGGTCGATCGCGCCGCGGGCGAGGAGGTCGTCGAGCGCCACGTCCGGCGGCAGGTAGACGTGGGTCGGGCGGTTGTGGCAGTCGACGCAGTCCATCTCGCGCATCGAGTGCTCGTCGAGCGCCGCCGGGTCGACGTCCTCCGCCCCGTCGCGGGTCCAGACCCTCGTCGTCCCGTCCTCCCGCTCCAACTCCACGCGGACGATGTTCTCGCGCCGCGGGTCGGTCGCGTGATAGCGGATCACGTGCTGCTTGCTCGTGTGCCAGTGGATGCCGTGCGCCTCGCGGCCGGGGGCCTCGCCGGCGCCGACCCGGAGGTTCAGGACGGTGTAGGTCCGGGTGTTCCCCTCGTCCGACGCGAAGTCCTGCGTCACCCGGATGCGGTCGCCCTGGACGTTCGACGGGTAGTGGCAGACCTCGCACACCTCGGAGGCCGGCCGGAGGTTGTGGAGCGGCGTCGGGATCGGCCGCGAGTAGTCGCCCGTGATCACGCCGATGAGCTGGCGCGTGCCGTCGAGCTTCGACTTGATGAACGGCCCGATGCCCGACCCGACGTGGCACTCGACGCAGTCGAGCTCGGAGTGCGGCGAGTGCTGGGCGAGGTTGTACTCGGCGTGCATCGGCTGGTGGCAGACCTCGCCGCAGAACTGGCGCGAGTGCATGATCCCGAAGCTGCGGTACCCGACGAGCGAGAAGAGGACGAGGTTCATCATCGTCAGGCCGAGCACGACCTGGATCACCGAGCGGTGGTCCCGGACGCGCAGCACCTCGACGCCGTCGCGGAGGTTCCGCGCGCCCCGCTTCCGCGCGGTCAACACGGCGCCGATCGGGATCATCACCAGCCCGAGGACCGCCACGGCGGGAAATGCGACCCAGGTGACGAGGCCGATGTACGGGTTCGACTCGAAGACGAGCGTCTCCCCGAGGATCACCATCACGTCGCCGAGGACCGCGGTGGTGACGAGCACCGCGCCCAGCAGGGAGATCCGGCTCTGGGCCAGAAGACGCAGGAATGCCGCGACTCGACTCATGGCA
>JAUIEL010000949.1 GCA_030428825.1 bacterium | reverse complement strand
GGTGAACTGCGCGACCTCGACCCCGAGCTCGGCGGTCAGGTCGGCGATCGCGGAGAGCTCCTTCCCGCGGTGCGGCCAGAACTCGACCGCCGGGAAGCCGAGCCGGGCGGCGGCGCGGATGCGGTCGAGGAACGGGAGCCGTCCCCACCACATCTCCACGTTCACGGCGAACCGCGTGTGCGGCGTCCGCCCGTAGAGCGGCGCGGCGTCGGCGTTCCCTTCGAGCGCGGCGACCCCCGCGAGGGCGGCGGCCGACCCGAGGAACCCGCGGCGATCGAGCATCTCGCCCCTCCCGGTGGTAGGAATGGTGATCGGCCTCGTTTCTACCATGCGCGTCTACTTCACCGACCGGTTTCGACTCCCCCTGCCGAGGACGCACCCGTTCCCGATGGAGAAGTACACGCGGCTGCGCGCGCGCGTCGAGGCGGAACGCGAACGGCTCGGCGCGACCCTCGCCGAGCCGCCGGCGGCGAGCGACGACGAGCTGGCGACCGCGCACTCGCGCGCGTACCTCGGCCGGGTCGTCGAGGGGCGGCTGTCGAAGGACGACGTGCGCCGGCTCGGCTTCCCGTGGTCGGGGGAGATGGTCGAGCGGTCGCGGCGCTCGACCGGGGCGACGATCGCGGCCGCGCGGGACGCCCTCGACGACCGGGTCGCGGTCAGCCTCGCCGGCGGGACGCACCACGCGTTCGCGGATCGCCCGGAGGGGTTCTGCGTCTTCAACGACGCGGCGGTCGCGGCGCGCGTCCTGCGGCGGGACGGCGCGGTCCGCCGGGTCCTCGTCGTCGACACCGACGTCCACCAGGGGAACGGGACCGCGGCGATCGCCGCCGGCGACCCGTCGATCTTCACGTTCTCGATCCACGGCGCGCGGAACTTCCCCCGCGTGAAGACGGAGAGCGACCTCGACGTCCCGCTCGAGGACGGGACGGGGGACGAGGAGTACCTCGCCGCGCTCGACCGCGGGCTCGACGAGGCGCTCGGACGGGCCGCCGCGGACCTCGCGATCTGGGTCTCCGGCGCCGACCCGCTCGCCGGCGACCGGTTCGGCCGGCTCGCGCTCTCGAAGGCGGGGCTGCTGGAGCGGGACGCCCGCGTGCTCGAGCGGCTCGGGGAGGCCGGCCTCCCCGTCGCCGTCACCATGGCCGGCGGGTATTCCCGCCGCGTCGACGACACGGTCGACGTCCACCTCGGCACCGTCCGGACCGCCGCGCGCTTCGCGGCTGGAATTCCCGTCCGCGGGACGTAGCCTGTCCGGCGGGTGGACCGGATGGAGTGGCTGCGCCAGACGATCGGGGTCGAGGTTCCGGCGGCGGACTCCGGCGGCGCGGAGGTCGTCCGCCTCGAGTGCTCCCCGTTCGGGCTC
>JAUIEL010000386.1 GCA_030428825.1 bacterium | reverse complement strand
GCCGAGGATCGCCATCCGCGCGACCCACAGCGTGATGATGTCGCGGCCGGTGACGAGGCACGAGCCGGGGTAGTAGTACGCGTCGCTCTCCTTCCCGTCGTCCAGCCGGCGCTGCCCCTCGTCGATCGGCGCGGTCGTCGCGTCGGGCCAGCCGAGGGTCGAGAACGGCCAGAGCGCGGAGGAGAACCAGGTGTCGAGGACGTCCTCCTCCTGCTCGAGGCCGGCCGCCTCGAGCGCGGGCGCGACCTCGGCCTGGACCGCCTCGTCGCGCGGGCAGACCTGCAGCTCGAACGGGCCGCGCCCCTTCTCCGCGGCGGCGGCGCGCGCGGCGTCGACGGAGATCGGGTCGCCGCTCTCGTCGCCGACCCAGACCGCGAGCCGCTCCGCGTCCGCGGCCGGGAGGGCGTCGAGCACCGGCGCGAGGTCGGGCGCCTCGACGGTCCGTTTCCAGATCGGGATCCGGTGTCCCCACCAGAGCTGCCGTCCGATGCACCAGTCGCGCTTCTCCTGCAGCCAGCTCACGTACGTCGATCCGTACCGGTCGGCGTCCGGGTGGAACACGAGCTTCCGGCCGGTCGGCGAGCGCCAGTCGCCGGCGACCGCGTCGATCGCCGCCTGGGCGAGGCCCGGCCCGCGGAACTCGAGCGGCGTGCCGCGCCCGAAGACGACGCCGCCGTCGACGTCGCCCATCCGCACGAACCACTGCCGCGACAGGTACGGCTCGATCGGCGTCTTCGAGCGGTCGGAGATGCCGAGCTCGATCTCCTTCTCCTCGACCGCCTCCAGCCGCCCCTGCGCCTCGAGGTCGGCGACGACGCGCTTCCGCGCCTCCTCCTTCGCCGCTCCGGCGTACGCGCCGGCGAGCTCGTTCATCGTCCCGTCGGGATTCAGGATGCCGACGATGTCGATCGCGTCGCGGTGGCGGGTCCAGACGTCGTAGTCGTTCGGGTCGTGCGCGGGCGTGATCTTCACGCACCCCGAGCCGAGCTCCGGCTTCGCCCACTCGTCGGTGATCAGCGGGATCTCCCGCTCCATCAACGGGAGGAGGATCCTCCGGCCGTCCCGCGCCATCTCGGCCAGCGTCTCCAGCCGCGGCAGGTGCGTCGACCTCCGCTCCTCGAGCCGCTCCAGCTCCGCCTCGATCAGCGGTCTCTCCTTCGCGGGCGCCTTCGCCAGCCGCTCCCGCGCCTTCGCGATCACGCGCTCGAGCTGGGCGGCCGGGTCGGGATGGACCGCGACCGCCGTGTCCCCGAGCATCGTCTCGGGACGCGTGGTGGCGACGGTCACGTGGTCCGGCTCGCCCGGCTTCGGGTCGACCACCGGATACCGCAGGTGCCAGAAGTGGCCGGGCGTCGTCTTCCGCTCGACCTCGTCGTCGGCGACGGCGGTCCGGAGGTGGCAGTCCCAGTTCACGAGGCGCAGGCCGCGGAAGATCAGCCCGTCCCGGAACAGCCGGAAGAACGCCTCGCGCACGGCGCGGGTGCAGACCGCGTCCATCGTGAACCGCTGGCGCTCCCAGTCGCACGAGCAGCCCATCGCCTGCTGCTGCGAGATGATCCGGGCCTGGTACTGGTCCTTCCACTGCCAGATCCGCTCGATCAGCCCCTCGCGGCCGACGTCGTGGCGGGTCTTCCCCTCCAGCTCCTTCAGCCGCTTCTCGACGACCGCCTGGGTCGCGATGCCGGCGTGGTCGGTCCCCGGCTGCCAGAGCGTGTTGTCGCCCCGCATCCGATGCCACCGGATCAGGAGGTCCTGCATCACGTTGTCCATCGCGTGCCCCATGTGGAGCGCGCCGGTCACGTTCGGCAGCGGCATCATGACGACGTACGTCTCGTCCCGATCGTCGGGCACGGCGGCGAACGCGCGGGCGGCGGTCCACCGGCGGCTGATCTCGGACTCGACCTCGGTCGGGTCGTACTGCGTCTTGAGCTCGGTCATGGGGGGTCCCCGGATCTGCGAAACCGGTCCAGTCCGGACGATACACGGTCGCCGCGGAATCGGAACGGGCGTCCCCCGGAGCACTCCGGAGGACGCCCGTCGCGGCGGCGCGCGGGAGGAGGTCGGCTCAGCGCTCCTCCGACGCCGCCTCCGCGTCGACGTTCGACGCGCCCGAGTCCGCCTGGATGGCGTCCGGCCGGAACAGGAGCGGCAGCTCGAACTTCAGGTGCTTCCGCGCGCCCTTGAACGCCACGGACCACGAGTAGAGGAAGCGCTCGGTCTTCGGGAGCCGCTTCCGGGTGTTCTCGCCGATGTTGGCGCGCACCAGCGTCGCGGCGACCGGCTTCGAGATCTCCTTCGGATCGTCGACCGGCAGCGCCGCCAGCACGACGTTCTTCGAGTCGAGGATGAGGACGTGGTTCCGACGGTGGTCGTACGGGACGCTCCCCTCGTTGGCGCGGTAGCGGTACTTCTCGAGGTCGAGCTCCTCCTCGGTCGGCTCGGCGGGCTCCTCGCCCTCGGCCCCCTCCTCCTCGCCTTCGGCGGGCGCGTCGTCCTTCGACTTCCGCGACCGCTTCGGCTTCGCCTCCTTCTTCGGCTTCGCCTTGAAGGTCGTGTCGAACTCCTCCCAGCCGTGGAACGTCCAGTCGTCGCTCGGCGTGTCCTTGAAGCCGTCCGGCTTCTTCCACTTCTTCTCCTGCGCCTGGAACGCGATCGTGTACGTCCCCGGCCCGAGCGGCGGGTAGACCATCGGCTCGCTCGTGATCAGGAGGCCGATCGACAGCGGGCTCTTCAGCGAGTCGCGGTCGGAGTCGCGGGACTTCGCGTACTTCGGCCAGTCGGAGACCGGCGCGAAGACGATCCCCTGCTGACCGGTGATCCGGCCTTCGCCGTCGAAGTGGGTCACCTCGACCGCCTGGATGGCGTCCATGGCGAGCGGCGACGACTTCTCGTGGAACTGGTACGAGCCGACGTCCTCGAGCGCGTAGCCGATGGCGTCGAGCCCGGGCCGCACGCTCTTCGCGATCCGGAAGCCGATCGACTGGTTCCACGCCTTCTGCTCCTCGTACTGCCGGACGTCCGTCCGGAGCGCGAGGGCCGGCGAGTCGAAGGAGCCGCCCTTCAGGACGCGGCGCGAGCTGTTGAAGTACTCGGCCGCCGTGAACCGCTCCTTCTTGCCGCGCGACGCCTTCGTCTTGATGTCGAGGTCCTCGTACTCCGGGTACGGCGAGTACGGGGACGAGGTCCACTCCCAGACGTTCCCCACGACGTCCATCAGGCCGAACGGGCTCGCCCCGGCCGGCATCGTCCCGACCTCCTGCGGCTCGCGCCGTCCCTTGAAGCTCGAGTCGGCGCACCACGCCAAGTTCCCGCCGCGGCGGAGGGCGTTCCGCGCCTTCTCCAGCTCCTCGGCCTCCTGCGCGTCGCGCGGACGCCGCTGCAGCTCCTTCGGGATCGGCTCGTCGAACTCGTTCCCCCAGGGGAAGATCGCCCCGTCCGGGCCGCGCGCGGCGAACGTCCACTCGTGCTCGGTCGGCACGCGGACCATCGCCCAGCGGCAGTACTCCTCGACCTCCGGGAACGACACGAAGGTCACCGGATGCCGCTCGTGCCCCGACGGGATCTCGCCGTCGATCCAGTAGTTCTCGGTCAGGTCCTTCGACGGCTTCCGCTCGGTCGCGTCGAGGAAGAGCTTCCACTCGGCGTTCGTCACCTCGAACTCGCCGATGTAGTACGGCTCGAGCGTCACCTCGTGGCGCGGGGTGCTCGCCGCGAACAGCTTGATCAGGGCCGGGTTCTCGAGCTCCAGCTCCTGGACGTCGTCCTCGGACAGGCCGACCTCGAACGTCCCGCCGGGGATGAACTTCATCCGGGGGGGGACCCGTTCGGCCGGACGCGCGGCGTCGCCCGTCTGGCGGACGCCCTTGTACTCGGACGAGGCTGCGGCGGCCGGCGCCGGATCGACGTGCGCCGGGGCCTCGCCGCTGGCGAGGCCGAGCGCGCCGATCAGGCCGAGGAGAGCGGTCTTCAACTGCATCGGTGGAGCCTTGTCGCTGGAATGTCGAGGATGGAGTGACAACGGTGTCGCGTGATCGCTGGCCGGTACGGCGGTACGACGCTGCCGAGGCTCGAGCCGCCGGGATCCGAAATCGATCCTCCGGTCTTCACCGTCTAGCGGTAAGCTGGGACAGGGTAACAGGATCGCGCAAGACCTCAAGACGAAAAGGGTGGGCACCGCTGACGACCAACGTGACCATCGAAGTGGGTGAGGGGGAGGCCGGATCGCGGATCGACCGGTTCCTCGGGCACCGTTTCTATCCCGCGTACTCGCGGTCGTTTCTGACCGGCCTCATCGCGTCGGGCGAGATCCGCGTGAACGGGCGCCCCGTCCGCCCCGCGTACCGGCTCGGCCCGGGGGACACGATCGAGGCCCACCTCGCGCCCCAGACCGAGTCGTCGCCCGAGCCGGAGCCGATCGATCTCCGGATCGTCCACGAGGACGACCACGTCCTGGTGATCGACAAGCCGGCGGGGATGGTCGTCCACCCCGGGCCGGGGACGAAGAGCGGGACGCTCGTCAACGCGCTCCTCCATCACGACCCGGCCATCGCCAAGGTCGGCGTCGTGTTCCGGCCGGGGATCGTCCACCGCCTCGACGCGAACACCACCGGAGTGATGGTGGTCGCCAAGACGAACCATGCCCGCCAGCACCTCGTCGAGCAGTTCAAGGCGAAGCGCGTCAAGAAGGAGTACCGGGCCGTCGTCGTCGGCACGATGCCGTTCGACTCCGACTACATCGATCTGGCCATCGGGAAGGACCCGCGCAAGCCCGATCGGATGCGGATCGACCCGAAGGAGGGGAAGCCGTCGTCGACCTTCTACGAGGTGGTCGAGCGGTTCGCGACGGCGACGCACGTGAAGGCGATGCCTCACACGGGGCGCACGCACCAGATCCGCGTCCATCTGGCGCAGATCGGCTATCCGATCGTCGGCGATCCGGTCTACGGGCGCCAGGCGGTGGCGGCGTGGCAGGCGGCGGAGGACCGGACGCGCGACGAGGGGGCGCCGGCGATCGAGGTCCGGCGCCACGCGCTGCACGCGCACCGGCTGTCGCTGATCCACCCCGCGCGCGAGGAGCGGATGACGTTCGAGTCCCCGCTGCCGGACGACATGGCGGCGCTGCTCGAGCATCTCGGGACGCACCATCCGATCGAGGAGGACCGATGAGCGATCCGGAGCGCCCGCGCGTCACGACGTCGGGCATCGAGGTCCCGCCGTACCGCGAGCCGACCGACGCGCTGGTCGCCGGCGCGCCCGAGGCGCTCGGCCGGCCGGGGGAGTTCCCGTTCACGCGCGGGGTCCACCCGACGATGTACCGGGGGCGCCTCTGGACGATGCGGCAGTACGCCGGGTTCGGCGACGCGGGGGAGACGAACCGCCGCTTCCGCGCGCTCCTCGAGAAGGGGCAGACCGGGTTGTCGGTCGCGTTCGACCTCCCGACGCAGATGGGGTACGACCCGGATCACGAGCTGTCGGAGGGGGAGGTCGGGAAGGTCGGCGTCTCGATCGCGACGCTCGACGACCTCGACCGCCTGTTCGACGGGATCCCGCTCGACGAGGTCTCGGTGTCGATGACGATCAACGCGACGGCGTCGATCCTCCTCGCGTTCACCGTGGCGCTGGCGAAGCGCCGCGGCGTCGACCCGTCGGCCCTGCGCGGGACGGTGCAGAACGACATCCTGAAGGAGTACATCGCGCGCGGCACCTACCGCTTCCCGATCCGGCCGGCGATGCGGATCACGACCGACGTCGTGGCGTACTGCGCCGAGTCGCTCCCGCGTTGGAACCCGGTCTCGATCTCCGGGTACCACATGCGCGAGGCGGGGAGCACGGCGGCGCAGGAGATCGCGTTCACGATCGCGAACGGCTGCGCGTACGTCGAGTCGGCGCTCGCCGCGGGGCTCGACGTCGACCGGTTCGCGGGGCGGCTGTCGTTCTTCTTCAACGCCCACAACGACTTCTTCGAGGAGATCGCGAAGTTCCGGGCCGCGCGCCGGCTCTGGGCGCGGCTGATGAAGGACCGGTTCGGCGCGAAGGACGAGCGCTCGATGAAGCTCCGCTTCCACACGCAGACCGCGGGCTCGACCCTGACCGCGCAGCAGCCGGACGTGAACGTCGTCCGGGTCACGATGCAGGCGCTCGCGGCGGTCCTCGGCGGGACGCAGTCGCTCCACACCAACTCGCGGGACGAGGCGCTCTCCCTCCCGACCGAGTCGTCGGCGATCCTCGCGCTCCGGACCCAGCAGGTCATCGCGCACGAGTCGGGCGTCCCGAACTCGGTCGATCCGCTCGGCGGGTCGCCGTTCGTCGAGGCGCTGACCGACGAGCTCGAGGAGCGGGCGCGCGCGTACCTCGACAAGATCGACGGGATGGGCGGGGCGGTGGCGGCGATCGAGCGCGGCTACGTCCAGGGGGAGATCCACCAGGCCGCGTACCGCCACCAGCGGGCGGTCGAGGCGGGGGAGACGGTCGTCGTCGGCGTCAACCGGTTCGAGGTCGAGGAGGAGGCGCCGCCGCCGTTCCGGATCGACGACCGGCTGCGCGAGACGCGGCGGGCCGAGGTCGACGCGGTGAAGCGGTCGCGCGACGAGGCGGCGGCGCGGGGCCTCCTCGAGTCGCTCGAGGCGGCGGCGCGAGGGACCGACAACCTGATGCCGATCCTCGTGGAGGCGGTCGAGCGCGGGTGTACGCTGGGGGAGATCTGCCAGACGCTCGAGCGCGTCCACGGCCGGTACGAGCCGGCGACGACGTGACGGCGACGGGACGGGAGGAGACGCCGTGACCGGGCTGCTGGCGGGGCTGCTGTTCGGGGCCGGCTGCTACCTGCTGCTGCGGCGCGAGCTGGCGCGGGTCGTCTTCGGGCTGGTCTTGATCGGGCACGCGATCACGCTGCTGCTGCTGAGCGCGGCGGCGCCG
>JAUIEL010000948.1 GCA_030428825.1 bacterium | reverse complement strand
ACCTCGAGCCGTACTTCGCCGAGCACGGCGCGGAGTGGGACGCGGTCCGGCCGGAGGGGGCGACGTTCACGGTCTACCGGCGGAGGTAGGTCGGCCCCTCGGCGGGCCGAGCGCCGTCAGAACTCGACCGCGAAGCCGTCCGACCGGATCACGTCGCCGGCCCCTCCCTCGCGGGCCGCGGCGACGACCCGGACGGCGTGGAAACCGGGGGCGTCGAACCGGCGCCGGAAGACGGGCTCCGAACCGGTGGTCGTGTCGGCCCGCAGGTCGACGGTCGCCGCCTCGCGGCCGTCGAGTTCGACGCGCGCCAGGCCGCCGTCGGGGCCGCGGCGGGCCCACCACTCGATCGTCTCCCCCTCGAACGAGAGCGTCACCGCGGCGCCGGGCGACGCCGTCGCGGCGACCCCCTGCCCGCAGACCTCGTCGCCGGCCGCGGGCCCCCAGAGCCCCTCGTACCGGAGCGACGGGTGGTCGTCGTCGAGTCGGACGCGACCGGGGAGGCGGCTCCAGGTCGCGCCGGCGTCACGGGTCGCCCAGACCCAGTCGTGGGTCGCGAGGAACAGCGTCCGGTCGTCGGCGAAGGCGGGGGAGATCACCAGCGCCCGCGGACAGTCGCGCGGCAGACCGGCGTTCGCGGCCGACCAGGTCCGGCCGCCGTCGGACGAGCGGTGGACTCCGTGCCGCTGGGTCGACACGAACGCCACCCGATCCTCGGCGAACGCCGGGGAGAAGACGATCGCCTGCACCGTCGCGCCGCCGTCCTCCGGGAGCCCCCCGTGCGCGGTCGACCAGCTCGCGCCGCGGTCGTCGCTCACGAACAGTCCGTCCGGCGTGCCGGCGAGCATCAGGCCGTCCTCCGCGAACGCCGGCGACAGCGCGAAGGCGCGGACCTGGGCGCGCGCGAACCGCTCGTGCAGCGGCGCCCACGATTCGCCACCGTCCGTGCTCCGCCAGATGCCGTCCTTCTTCGACGCCATGTAGACGGTCCCGTCGTCCGGAAACGCCGGCGAGACCGCCGCCACGCTCATCGTCCGTCCGCGGCCGAGATCCGGCATCTCGGTCCAGGTCTCGCCGCCGTCGGCCGTCCGGAAGCTCCCCCGCCCCGCGTTCAGGAACGCGATCCCGTCGACGTCGAACGTCGGCGAGAAGCCGAGCGCTCGCGGGATGCCGTAGCGGCGCTCCGGTCCGACGTCCCGCCACGTCCGTCCCAGGTCGCCGCTCCGCCAGAGGCCTCGGTGCGCGAAGAACAGCGGTCCGCCGCCCGCGTACGTCGGCGCCGGGACGAGGAGCGAGGTGTAGAGGGTCTCGAGTCCGTTCGAGCGGTCGGCCCACGTCGTCCCGCCCTCCTCGCGCCGCTCGCGGACCGCGA
>JAUIEL010000385.1 GCA_030428825.1 bacterium | reverse complement strand
CGCCGCACGCTGATCCGAGTCGTCGCCGCGCCCTCGAACCACGGGGCGCCGAGACGGAGCGCGGCCGGCGGAGCCCGAGGGTTCCGCCGGCCGCGTCGCGTCCGTCAGGAGGTCCGGCCCCGTCTCACTGCGACGTGCCGACCACCGCGTTCGAGGCGGAGTACGAGAACGGCGCGCCGACGTCGTCGTTCCAGTACTGCATGGTCACCTTCGTCCCGGCGGGGACGCCGGCCGGCCAGGTCGCCGTGAACTCGAGCGTGCCGTCGGCGTCGATCGGCAGCCCGAAGACGATCACGTCCGGGTTCGGCACGAGGGTCCCGCCGAGGAGCGGCACGTTCGCCTGCGAGAGCCCGATGATCAGGTTCGCCGTTCCGTTCGGGACGCCGTTCGTCAGGCGGACCGTGGTCGGGGTGTTCCCGGCGAGCTGCCCGAACGCGCGGAGCTTCGGCGCGGTCGTCGCGGCGAGGCCGTTCCCGAGCTTCTCCCACGGGCCGAGGTCGAGGAGGACCGCCGTGTCGAGCGAGCCGACGAGGTTCAGCTCGGCGACGATGTACCGGCCGTCGTCGCTCATCGCGTAGCCGTCCTGGATCCCCCGGACGTCCTCGATCGTCACGCCGCCGATCTGGTCGACGCCCTCCTGGAGGAGGAGCTTCTCGTCGAGGAAGAGGCCGGTGTCGATCGTGGTGTCCGAGTCGTTCCAGTCGCCGAACCAGAGGACGTCGGCGAAGTCGCTCGGGGCGCCGCGGTCGGCGACGAGGATCGGCCCGCTGCCGAAGCTCGTGAACGTGAAGCCGGAGAGCCCGGGGAGGGTGTCCCCCTCCTGCCGGTACTTCGCGCCGTTCAGGGCGATGATCGTGTTCGAGGCGGAGTCGCCGTCCATCGATCCGGAGTGGACGACGTCCCCCTCGTTGTTGATCGAGAGCTCCGCGCCGGAGAGGGACGACCAGAGGCGCCCGGCGACCGGGGCGGGGTTCCCCTCGCGCTCGAACACGGCGCCGTTCAGGAGGATGAACCCGTCGGACGACGTGACGTCGTCCGTGTCGAGGTTGGCGATCCAGTCGCCCGCGTCGTTCAGGTCGAAGTTGTGCGGGCTCGAGCTGAACGTCGTGACCAGGGGGCCGACGACGCCGGGGATCGAGTCACCCTCCTTCACGAGGACGGTCTGGACGCCGGACGACGTCACGAGCATCAGCGCCTGGTCGACGGTGCTGCTGATGTTCGGGTCGTCGACCGAGCAGATCAGCAGCGTGTCGTCGGAGTCGTTCAGCTTCGTCTCGAAGAACCCTCGGAACGTCGTCCCCGCCGAGAACCCGCTCGCGGTCGAGAAGTCCCCCTCCTGGAACAGGAGCGTGGTGTTGAAGTAGACGCCCGAATCGTCCGAGCTGCCGGTCGTGTTCTCGAGGAAGAAGTTCCACGAGCTGTTGTCGTTGTCGTTCAGCGTCACCGCGTCGAACGTGTTGATGCCGGCCCCCGCGGGGAGCGGGAGGAGCTGCCCCTCCTGGAGGAGGACGACGCCGTTCTTGATCAGGACCGAATCGATGTTCGTGTTCGCGTTGTCGGTGTCGACCTCGACGATCCACGAACCCGCCTCGTTGACGGCGAGGTTCGCGACGGAGGAGACGTTGCCGACGGCGCCGACGGCCTGTCCCTCCTGGGTGAGGACCGTGACCTGGATGGCCGGGTCGATGGCGGCGGCCGGCGAGGCGAGGAGCGCGACGCCGAGGGCGACGCGGACGACGGGGTGGCTCATGGTGTGCTCCAATCCTGGGGTGCGTGGGGCGGTGGTCCGGCTCGACCGAGATCAGCGAGCCGTCGAGTGTTCGAGAGCGGACGACGGGCGGACGGATGGGTGCCGGCCGGCGTCGACCTCGGGTTGGGAACGAACCGAGGCTTCGGTCCGACACCGGGCCGATTCGGGGGCCCCGGCGTCGTGAAGCTCGAGATCGCGGCCCGCGACGCTCGCGCCGCGGACTCCCCGGACTTTACCGAAAATCTCGGTTTCGCGGGGACGACAATGCCGTCGGTGGCATGAGTGCGGTCGGTCGGGATGCCGGTCCCGGCCGATCGCCGACCCACGTCCCGTCGACCGAGCGCGGCCCGATGGACGGCCCGTTCGCGGCGTGGGCTCCGGTGCTCGAGGGAGTCGAGGGGACCCGATCGGAGTCCTCGATCGACATGGTGGAGAAGCCGCGGGCGGGGTCGACCGTGCGGTGGATCGAAGGCGGTGAGAAGAGATCGTCCGGTGCTTCGGCGGCGCCGCGGCCGATGCGTCCCCGACGTGATCGAGGGGGCGCGGCGTGTCGCGGGCGCTCCCGTCGACCACCTCGGGGGAGGTCCGAAGGCCTCCGGTTCGCGAGAGGGGCGCGAGCCGGTCGCCCGGCCGTTCGTGAACGGCGCCGACCTCCGTACCGGGGACGGCGCGTCTCTTCCGAGAAGGGGAGACCACGATGCGACCGACCTCCGTTCCCGTCCTCGGCGTGCTCTGCGTCGCGCTGCTGTTCGGCCCTCCGATCCGGACGCCCGGTTCGATCACCATCGGCGACGGCGTCACGAGCCACGGGGCGCACGACGCGACCGGGTATCCGACGACGGAGGCGCTGTTCCTGGCCGCGCTCGCCGACGGCGGCGGCGAGGTCGCGGTCCTGCCGGGGACGTACGCCGCGCCGACGGCGCCGATCGGACTGACGGACGGCGCGTCGGTCGTGGGGCGCGGCCGCGTGGTCGTCGAGTCGGGCGCGTCTCCGGCGTTCGCCATCTCGGGCCGAGACGTCTCGCTGGCCGGGGTCACGGTCCGGGCGACGACGGCCGCGACGGGTCCGATGGTGACGGCGGACTCGTTCTCACGCGTCCGGATCGAGGGGGTTCGATTCCATCCCGCGTCCGGTCGGACGTGCCTCGCCGCGTCGGACGGCGTGGTGCTCGACGTCCTCGGGTGCTACGCCGGGCCGGAGGACCTCTCGCCCGGCGCGGGGCAGGCGTACGCCTTCCGCGTCTTCGACCTGCTCGACGTCGAGGCCGGGCGGATCGCGGGGAACGTGGTGCTCGGCCTCGGGGACGCCGCGAGGCCCGTCGACGCCGTCGTCCACGCCGACACGAGCGACCACGAGGGACACCACGTCCGAATCGCCGACAACACGATCGAGCGCGTCATCCGCGGCGTGGGGGGGCGCGTGCTCCGGCTCGTCGGCGGTCGGTTCGTCACGGTCGAAGGGAACGGCATCGGCCGGTGCCCCGGGGACCGACCGGCGATCTACCTCGGGCCCGGCGGCGGCCACCCCGGCGGGCCGGTCGTGTTGACGGGGAACGAGGTGCACAACTGCGGCGCTCCGGTCGTCGAGGTCTCGTCGTCGAACGGCGCGGTCGTCGTCGGCAACGGGTTCGCTCTGCTCCCGCCGGGAACGCCGCCCGGGGGCTCGGTCTCGGTCGACGCGGCGAGCGTCGGTGCGGTGGTGGCGGACAACTCGGAGGGGTGAGCGGGTCGGTCCTCGGCGCTTCGACCGACCGCACCGGCGCGCGCGGACTCGAACGGAGGCTCCTCGTTCCGCGGGGCGCGTCGCCCGCTCAGCCCCCGGCCCGCTCCCGCCACTGTCGGAGGAGTTCGGCCTCCTTCACGAGCATCTCCTCCCCGAACTCCCACGTCGCGCGGTCGCCGCGTCGGTCGAAGTCGTCGAGGACGCCGCGCGCGGTCTCGGCGAGCGGCCGGAACGTGAGGCCGTGCGCCACGGCACGGGCGTTCGAGACCGCGTTGAAGCCGCGCGCGCGTCGGTCGCCGGCGGGGACCCAGAGGGGGATCGACCACATCCCGAGGTCGCGCGCGACGAGGAACTCCTCGTCGACCCAGGTGAGCGAGCCGGGCGTGACGGAGACGCTCTTCACCCCGTACAGGAGCTCCTCCATCGGGATCGGAGCGCCGGGGCCGACGGCGTTGTACGGGCCGACGTGTCCCTCCTCGACCAGCCGGACGATCCACCCGCCGAGGTCGCGGACGTCGACGAACTGCTGCGGTCCGTCCATCGGCCGCGGCGCGAGGACTTCGCCGCCGCGGTCGAGCCGCCACGGCCAGTAGCCGAACCGGTGGGTCGGGTCGCGCGGTCCGCAGATCAGCCCCGGCCGGACCGCCGTCGCGCGCCCCGGCATCAACCGCTCGACGGCCCGCTCGCAGAGCGCCTTCAGCGGCCCGTAGGTGACGCCGGTCACGTCGGCGAGCGTCATCGCGTCGATCCGTTCGTACTCCTCGTCGGAGAGGCGCGCCACCCGGCTCTCCTCGTCGAGGCCGGGGTGCGACTCGTCGGCGTAGACCGAGACCGTCGAGATGAAGACGTACTGCGCCACGGCGGACGAGAGGAGCCGGGCGGAGCGCTCGAGCTGCCACGGGAGGTACCCGCACGTGTCGACGACCGCGTCCCAGGTCCGTCCCTCCAGCGCGGAGAGGTCGACGTTCCGGTCGCCGAGGAGCGTCTCGAGGTCGGGGAAGAGGTCGGGGTTCGTCTTCCCCCGGTTGAAGAGGGTCACCTCGTGGCCGCGCGCGACCGCCTCGTCGACGATCGCCGGTCCGAGGAAGCGGGTCCCGCCGAGGACGAGCAGCTTCACCGGCCGTCCTCCCACGCCGCGAGCCACGCCCGCTCGATCTCCCGCATCCGCGCTCCGTGCGGCCAGCGCGCGTCCATCCCGTTCGAGAGCGCGTCGTCGAGGGTCGCCCGGGCGGTCTCCGCCAGCGGCCGGAGCTCGAGGCCGCGCGCCCGCGCCTTCGACGCGTCGACCGTCTGCAGGCCGCGGCTGGCCGCGTCGCTCGGCGCCACCCAGAACGGGATCGACCAGCTCGTCGCCCCCTGCCCGAGCAGGAACTCCTCGCTCACCCACGTCAGGGCGCCGACGGTCGACGTCGCCGCCTTGCAGGCGTGGAGCAGCTCCACGATCGGCGTCGCCGCGGCCGGACCGGCGACGGTGTGGACGCCGACGTGCCGTTCCGCGAGGCAGTGGTTCACGAACCGGGCGAGGTCGCGGACGTCGACGAGCTGCACCGGCACCTCGCGCGGCCCGGGGGCGAGGATCTCGCCCCCCTGATGCATCCGCCACGGCCAGTAGTGGAACCGGTTCGAGCGGTCGCGAGGCCCGACGATGAAGCACGGTCGGAGGACCGTCGTGCGGCCGGGGAGGACCGCCTCCGCCGCCTCCTCGCACGCCGCCTTCAACGGCCCGTACAGCGACATGTCCGCGCGGAGGTCCTCGAATCCGAGGGCGTCGATCCGGGCGAGACGGTCCCCCTCGAGACGGGCCCGCGGGGCGGCCTCGGTCAGGCCGACCACGCTCAGGTCCGCGAACGCCGACACCGAGGAGACGAACAGGTACTGCGGCGACCGCTCCTTCACCGCCTCGGCCGCCGCGCGGACGTGGGCCGGGAAGTAGCCGGACGTGTCGACCACGGCGTCGCAGTCGACGGCGGAGATCCGCGCCACGTCGGCGGTCGTCCGATCGCCGCGGATCTTCTCGAGCGCGGGGAAGAGGTGCGGGTTCGTGCGTCCCCGGTTGAACAGCACGACCTCCCACCCGCGCGCGATCGCGTCCTCGACGATCGCGGGGCCGAGGAACGAGGTGCCGCCGAGGACGAGGATCTTCATCGGGTCTCCGCGAGCCGCCGGGTCGTCTCGATCGTAGCCGCCGCCTCCGGCGGATCGAACCGTCGATCAACCGCCGCCCGTCGCGGCGCGGCGCCGTTCGACGATCCGGACGGCGGCGAGCCCGACCACGGGGAGGAGCAGGCCGATCGTGAGCGGCCAGGCGAGCGACGCGTCCCCCTCCGCCGCCGCGCCGGCCCAGGCGTACACGACGCAGACCGGCAGCGTCCCGGCGGCGGCGAGCCACGAGAATCGCGCCGGCGCCATCCCCGCCAGTCCGGCGACGCAGCTCGTCACCTCGGTCAGCATCGGGACCGGCCGCGAGAGGAGGATCGCCCACGCGCCGTACCGGTCGACGAACCGTCGCAGCGGTTCGACGTCCCGCGCGCCGACGAGGCGCCGGAACGCGCCCCGCCCGAACCGGCGGCACGCGAAGAAGCCGATCCAGGCCGAGGCCATCGCCCCCGCGAACGACGCGGCCGCGCCGAGCGGCACGCCGCAGAGGTACCCGGCGAGGGTCATCAGGACGCTCGACGGGACCGGGAGCACGAGGTCCGCGGCGAGGAGGCCCGCGATCGTCGACGCGGCGAGGGCGCGTCCGTGCTCGAGGGCGGCGAGCGCGAGGAGCCGGTCGCGGAAGAGGCTCTCGTCGGTGAGCCCGAGCGCCTCCGCGGCCAGGAACGTCACCGTCAGCAGCGTGACCAGCGAGAGGGTGACGCCGAGGAGAGCGACGGTTCCGCGTCCGAGCGCCATGCCGACCTCGTGCTCCGAAGGGAGAGGCGAAGGGAAGGGCGAGATGGTAGTCTGCGCGGTTCTCGCTCGCCAAGGAGTCCGCATGGGGCTGTACGAAGAGCTCGCGTGGCGCGGCTTGATCCACGACGAGACCGAGGGCGTGAAGGACGCGCTCGCGGCCGGGACGGTGCGCGCCTACATCGGCTTCGACCCGACCGCCGACTCGCTGCACGTCGGTTCGCTGGTCCAGCTCGTCACGCTGCGGCGGCTGCAGGCGCACGGACACGTCCCGGTGGCGCTGGTCGGCGGGGCGACCGGCATGATCGGCGACCCGTCGGGGAAGTCGAAGGAGCGGAACCTCCTCGACGCGGAGGCGCTGAACCGGAACGTCGAGGCGATCCGGGCCCAGATCGCGCGGTTCCTCGACTTCGACGGGGAGAACGCGGCCCTGCTCGTGAACAACCTCGACTGGCTCGGGCCGCTGTCGATGATCGACTTCCTGCGCGACGTCGGGAAGCACTTCACCGTCAACAACATGCTGGCGAAGGAGTCCGTGCGGCGCCGCGTCCAGTCGGAGCAAGGGATCTCGTACA
>JAUIEL010000384.1 GCA_030428825.1 bacterium | reverse complement strand
GCCAGAGGTGGTCTCGTAGCGAGCACGGGTCAGTACGCCGGTCGATTCACGGCTCTCGACGCCGCGGCCATCGAAGGTGAACACCTCGTCGGTTTCGAGATGTACGAAGCGGAGGCTGATCTCAGCCTCGATCCAGGTGCCCTCGGAGCTGTCACGGGCATACTCGGCGACCGTCGCGGCCAGCTTCCTCCGGGCGATCCAAAGCTGGTTGCGCGAGTGGTCGCCCGCTCCGGCCAGATGCTCCTTCAGCACGCCGTGGTACGGGGACTCCTCTTCGCGGAGTCGTTCGAGCGCGCGCGCCAGGAGATGCGTCACCCACTCCCGGTCGAACTCCTCGTCGTGGTCGACGAGCTCGATCTCCTCGCGAGGGGTCTCCGTGCGCCTTCTGAGCCGGTCCTGGACGACGCGTTTCGTCACCGTCAGAAGCAGCGCCCGGAACCGGCCGCGACGGCGATCCGCGCGCTCCAGGAGCCCCGACCGGAACAGTCGGACGAAGACGTCCTGGGTCAGGTCCTCCGCGTCCTGGGCCGCGATCCCGCGGCTCCTCACGTACCGCCGAACCGGCTCGCGATACCGCCGCGCGAACCGCTCCCGCGCCGCGTCGTCGGCGCCGGCGGCGTCACGGATCGTCGTCCAGATCGTCGTCGGGAACACCCCTCCACTATACTGCGACGCGCATGTCGACCGACTCCGACCTCGCCCGCACGATCCTCGCTCGCGGCTTCCTCGGCGACGAGGACCTCGCGCTCGAGGAGGAGGTCCGCGCTCCCGAGAAGTACCGGCTCGTTCGGCGGCTCGGGCGCGGCGGCGCGGGGGTCGTCTGGCTGGCGCGCGACGACGCGCTCGACCGGTACGTGGCGCTGAAGTTCCTCGGTGACGCGCAGACCGGTCTGCTCGAGCGCTTCCGGCGCGAGGCTCGATTCACCGCCCGTCTCCGCTCGCGCGCGATCGTCGAGGTGTACGAACTCGGCGAGCACGACGGCCGTCCATACATCGCGATGCAGTACGTCGAGGGCGGCAGCCTCGAGGACGTCGAACTCGAACTTCGCGATCTGGTCCGCGTCGTGCGCGAGGTCGCCGACGCGCTCGACCACGCGCACTCCGAGGGGATCGTGCACCGCGACATCAAGCCGGCGAACATCCTCCTCGACGTCGACGGCAGCGCCCGGGTCACCGACTTCGGCATCGCGATCGACGTCTTCGACGCCAAGCGGGCGACGCTCAGCCTCCACGGGCAGGTGATGGGGACGCCGGCCGCGATGGCCCCCGAGCAGGCGCGCGGCGAGCTCCACGCCGTCGACGCCCGTTCGGACGTCTACGCGCTCGGCGCGACCCTCTACCGCAAGCTCGTCGGCCGCTGGCCGTTCGAGCACGAGCACGTCGTCGACGTCCTCCACGCCGTCCTGCACGACGCCCCTCCGCTCCCCCGTTCCCTCCGCCCGGAGCTCCCTCGGGCGCTCGAGTCGATCGTGTTGAGGTGCCTGAGGAAGCGGCGCGACGACCGCTACCCGTCGATGCGGGCGCTCGCCGCCGACCTCGGCGCGTTCCTCGAAGGGCGGCACGTCTCGGACGAGTCGGCCGCGCCGTCCGGGCGGCGGGTCGACCGGGTCCCGAGTTCGGAGCGCCGCCCGCCGGACCGGGTCGCCGAGCGGGACGCCTACGGGACGCTCGGCCACGAGGTCGCCCGTCGGATCGCGGCCTGGGACGTCGAGCGGTACCGCGTCTCCAAGGGGGTCGACCGCCTCGAGCCGCGCCTCGACGCGATCGTCGCGCAGCTCGACCGGCACCTCGCCGATCACCCCGACGCGGCCTGGGCGCGCTACTACAAGGGGCTGGCGCTCTTCCGGCGCGGGGCGCTCGAGCGCGCGCTCGAAGTGATGGAGCCGGCGCTCGACCGGATCGAGTCCCTCCCGGGCGCCTGCTTCGAGCTGGGGCGTCTCCATCTCGCCCTCCACCTTCGCGAACACCGCGGCGCGCGCCGGCACCTGGCGGAGGAGGGAGTGCGCTGGCACCTCGACGCGGTGCGCGGACCTCTCCGTCAGGCGGTCGCGGCGTTTCGGGAGGCGCGGCGCCGGAACGAGGAGCTTCCGCTCTGGCAGGCGCGGTTCGCCGACGCGGTGGCGTCGCTGCTCGAGGACGACTTCGACGCGTGCGTCCGCGAGTGCGAGGAGATCCTGGCCCACGACGAGGACGCGGAGGAGGTCTGGGTGCTGAAGGGGGACGCGGAGCGGCTGCGCGGCGGCGACCCGCGCGCCAGCTACGACCGCGCGGCGGCGATCCGACGGAGCGACTGGGAAGTCTGGCTGGCGCGGGCCGAGTACGAGGCGTCGGACGGCGCCCGGGACGACGCGATCCGGTCGCTCGATCGAGCTCGCGAGATCCATCCGGGGAGGGTCGAACCGCTGGCGCTCCGGGCGCGCCTCGCGCTCGACGCCGCGCGCGAGCACGGGACCGCCGCCTCCGATCCCGCGGCGCTCGACGCGGCGGACCACGCGGTCGCCGCCGATCCCGATGCGTACGACGCGCGGGTCGTCCGGGCGGAGCTCCGTCTCGAACGTGGCGAACCGGACGGGGCGCTCGCGGACCTCGAGGTCGCCGCTTCGGCGGCCGGCTGCCGGAACCGCGTCAGACTGCTCGTCGCCACGGCGCGCCTCGCCCGGGCCCGACGGCGGGCGGAGGAGGGACGGGACGCGCGGGAGGACCTCGACGCCGTGCTGGCGGAGGGGCGGCGGGAGTTCGCGCAGCTGGCGGGGAACTCGCCGTGGAGGGCGCTCCTCGCCGAGGCCGAACGCTTCGCGGCGGAGCGGACCGACCCGTGAACGAAACGTGGTTCGAACGGGCCGCCGCCGTCGCAGGGGGAGCGGTCTTCGTCGCGCTCTACCTCCGATCCCTCTCCTTCGGGAGGCCGACGCTCGGTCGACTCTCGCGGGCGGCGGTCCGCGCGATCGCGCTCCCCGCGGTCGTGGGGATCGCGGCGCCGTCGTTCGGCGTCGCGCCCTCCGCGGGGGCGCTCCTCGTCGCGGGGCTGTTCGGACTGATCCTGGCGATCGCGCCGCTCCGCGGCGAAGTGCGGGCCGCCGCGCCCGAGCGGCGGCGGGGAGACCTGCTCGTCGGGCTCGCCGTCCTCGGCGTCGTGGCCGCCGCGGCCGGGGAGCGGCAGGTGGGGCTCCTGCGGACGGCGCTCGACGAGGAGCGCGCGGCGCGGGTCCTCGATCCTCCGGAACGGTTCGAGGCGCTCGAGTCACGGACGCTCGACCTCGGCGCCGGCGTGGTCGCGCCGGGGCCGGCACGGAACCTCGCCGTCACGCTCACGGCGACGCTCGAACCGGACGCGATCCTTCAGGTCCGGCTTCGCGCCCCGAACGTCGGCTGGCCGTTCGGCGTCTCGTTCTTCCTCTCGAACGACCCGCGGTTCGAGAGCGGCTTCTTCGAGGAGACGAAGGTGCGGTTCCGGAGGGTCGGCGAGCCGGCCGGCGTGGCGGACGCGGGGCGGCCGCTCGCGGTCACCGTCGAGGCGGCGGGGCGCGAGTTCGTCGCCTCCGTCGACGGCGTCGAGGTGGCGCGCGCGACGACCCGCCGCTACGCCGCCGGCGCGACGCTCGTCCTGGCGGCTCGAGGCGCGGTCGAGGTGGAGGGCGTGCGCGCGACGCCGACGCCGCTCGACGAGCCGCCGGTCACGGCGACACCCGACTTCCTGGTCGGGGCCGGGCGCACGGCCGCGGCCGTCGTGCTGCTCGCGCTCCTCGCCGCGCTCCTCCTGCGGGTCCCGCCGGCGCGGGCGCTCGCTCCGGTCGCCTGCGCGGCGGCGCCGTACGCGGTGTTCCTCCGGACGTCCGACCCGACCACGCCGCTCGACGCGATCGGCCTGGCGACCCACCTGTTCGTGGGGTCCGTCCTGGCCCTCCTCTTCCCGCTGGTGCATCGCGACCGCCTGACCGGACCGCGTTACGCCGTGTTCCTCGTCGGGGTCGCCGCCGCCGCGTTCCTCGCGTTCGCGCACGCGCGCGAGCGGGCGTGGCCCGCCGGGTTCGAGGAGGAGAACGCGCTCTCCGTCGTCGACTGGGACGGGGCGCGCCAGGAAGCGGATCTGATCCACTTCACGCACCCGGTCCTGCGCCGTTGGAACAACTACCTCGCCGACCACACCCTCCGCCTCCTCCGTCACGACCGCGCCCGGCCGCCGGGGAAGGCGCGAATCGTCGCCGTCGGGACCTCGAGCACGCACGGCTACTGGCTGAAGCTCCCGTACGCCTACCGCCTCCACCTCCTCCTCGAGGCGGCGGGGCACCCGGTCGAGACGCTGATCGCGGCGGTCCCGGGGGCGACGGGACCGCGCCTCCACTGGTTCGCGCGGAACGTCGTCATGGAGTATCGGCCGGACGTCGTGACGCTCTCGCTGACGTTCAACGACGCGTACGCGTTGACCCAGATGGACGAAGGGGCGTACCTCGAGCGGATCACCGCGCCGGGGTACGAACGGAGCCTGCTCGATCGCGTCCGCGACCGTCTGGCGGTCGTCCTCGGCGGCCGGTACCTCCGGTCGTGTCTCGACGAGTTCGAGGCGACGGGCGGCGTGGAGCGGCGGGAGGGGGCGCCCGATCCGCCGGCCCGGTTCGAGTCGATGCTCGACGGATTCGCCGAGCTGTGCGCCGAGCACGGGGCGGCGCTGGTGCTGGTGAAGGAGCCGATCGCCGGCGGCACCGACCGTCTCTGGAAGGACGAGTTCTACGCGGCGATCGACCGCGTCGGCGCGCGGCACGGCCTCCGCGTGGTCGACCCGACCCCGCTCCTGAACGAGCGCGGCGGGGCCGACCTCTTCATGGACCGGGTGCACCCGCTGGCGGAGGGGGCGCAGGTGATCGCCGAGGCGATGCGGCCGGCGGTCGAGGCGGCGCTCACCGAGCGGGACGGCTGAGTCCGAGCGTCGTCTCGAGCCGCGCGCGCAGCGTCGCCTCGTCGGGGGCGCCGACGAGGGCGCCGAGTCCCTCCTCGAGCCGGTCGAGCGCCGCCGACAGGTCGCGGTCCGGGAGGTCGAGCGCGCCGGCGCGGGCGCGGATCCGGTCGAGCCCGTCGAGCCAGTCCGTCGCCAGGTCCCGGGGGATCCACGCGTCGGCCATCCTCACGACCTCGACCGTCCGCGTCGCGCCGTCCGCTCCGAGCTCGAACCGGCCCGCGTCGAGCGCGAGCCGCGCCAACCGGTCCGCGACGTCGGACGACGTCGACGTCCGACCGCCGCTCGCCGCGGCGTCGACCTCTCGGAGCGCCGGCTCGAGCTCGTCGACCACGTCCCGGAGCGCGCGCACGACGCCCCCTTCGTCGGGAGGAAGGGTGGCGAGCGCCCGCTTCAGCGCGCCGAGCGGGTCGCGACGTCCTTCGGCCCGCCACCCGCGCACGATCGGGTTCGACGGGAAGGCGTCCGCCGCGTCGCCGAGCAGACGCCAGGTTCCGCCGGCGAGGTCGACGCCGGCACGCCCCGCGGCGGCGTCGAGCGCCCGCGCCGCCTCGTCGAGCGCGGCGTCCGGCCGGCGGGCGAACCGTCCCGGAAGCCGTCCGAGGACCTCCGACGGATCGTCGCCGTCGAGCGCCCGGTCGAGCGTGGCGAGCTCGCGCTCCGCGCGCCGCGTCTCCGCCTTCGAACAGCCGAGGGCCGCGAGGAGCAGGAGGAGGAGCGCGGAGGCGAGGGCAGCGGGGGCGAGCGGCGGTCGATGGCTCATCCCCGAACCGTACCACGCCCCCGCGCGGGAGGTCGGGCCGGAGGCGGGGACGCCCTCGGCCCGGCCCTCCCCTCACTGGTCGAAGTACGTCGCCAGCTTGCCGACCACCGGCACGTCGGTGATCGAGTTCAGGCGCAGTCCGCTGGCGCGCGGATCGACGACCTCGATCCGGTCGTCGCCCGGGAACGACACGTACAGCCGGTCGGAGAAGACGGTCGGGAACGCGCCGCCGACGAACCGGATCGGGGACTTGCTGTTCGTCCCGCCCGCTCCCGCGGCCAAGACGGCCGGGCTCGCGCCGAGGTTCGTCCTCGTGTTCGGCGGGACGGGGGAGAAGAAGCTGGTCGTGTCGAAGTCGGAGAGGGCGACGTCGTACGGGATCTGGTCCTGGCCGCCGAAGTTCAGCTTCTGCTGGAGCGGGACGAGCGGTCCGCCGTAGGCGCCGACGATCTCGAACGTCCGCTGGAGGATGCCGGGGGCGTTCTGGACCGAGGACGGGAGCGGGATCGGCGAGTACTGACCCGGCCCCGGGGTCTGCGCGGTCCAGTGGACGCGGCTCACCATCGCGAGGCCGGTGTCGCCGTCACGATGGGTGAGGAAGACGCCGCCGGCCAGGTTCGAGGTCGAGCCCGGCGGGTTCAGCGGGTCGTACGTCATGCCGCGCATCTGCGCGAACGGACCGTCCTGGACGACCGACCACCGGAGGGAGTCGGCGCCGATGCCGGTCGCGCCCGAGGGGCCCGACTCGTAGATCGGCACGTTGCCGCCGCCCTCGTTCAGGACGAAGCCGTAGTAGACGCCGGAGAAGAACCCGGTGTTCGTGTGGCGCGGGGTCAGCACGATGTCGCGCGGCCGGACGAGGCCGCCCTTCAGCGTCTTCCGGATCGACTGCGACGTCGGATCGAAGATCGAGATCGAGTCGCCGTGGTAGTTCGTGACGAAGACGTCCTCGTGCTCCGGCTGGACCGAGACCGAGATCGGCCCGGCCCCGACCTTCACGCGATTCAGCTCCTGGTGGAACGTCGGCGAGAGCGGGTTCGCGTCGATCACGGACATCGAGTCGTCGCCGAAGTTCGAGACGTACAGGAAGCGGAGGTCGGGGGAGAGTCCCAGCCCCTCGGGGTCGGGCGTCTCGATCATGTCGATCACGGTGAACGTGTTCGAGTTCACGACCTGCACCACGCCCTGGTCGCGGTCGGTGAGGTAGAGGAAGTTGCCGATCTGCTGGCGCGTCGAGTAGGGGATCGGGGCGCTGAAGCTCTGGA
>JAUIEL010000383.1 GCA_030428825.1 bacterium | reverse complement strand
GACCCGTTACGACGACCCGTCGCTTCATAATCGAGTCCGTTCTGGTTTAGGATTCGTGCGTCTTGTCGATGAAATCGATGGCCTGTCCGACCGTCTGAATCTTTTCAGCCGCGTCGTCCGGGATGTTGATGTCGAACTCGTCCTCGAACTCCATCACCAGCTCGACCGTGTCGAGCGAGTCGGCGCCGAGATCGTTGATGAACGACGTCGAGGCCTGGATCTTGTCCCGGCTCGCGCCCATCTGCTCACAGACGATGTTGATGACGCGATCCTCAATGCTTGCGCTCACTGCGTGAACCTCCTCCAGCGTTCCGGGGACACCGGCCGTCCGTCGGCCCGCACCACCTCGAGAACTCGGTATTCAAAATTCCACTCGGGGGCAATGCAACGCTTTTCCCGTCGCAGGACCCCACGCAAATCCGCTTCGGACAGACGGTTCCTTCAAATGGAGAGCCCGCCGTCGACGGTCAGGACCTGGCCCGTGACGTACGACCCGAGATCCGACGCGAGGTAGAGGACCGCGTCGGCGATCTCGTCCGCGGCGCCGAACCGACCGAGGGGGATCGACCCGAGGGAGGCCTCCTTCACGTCGTCCGGAAGCCCGCCCGTCATGTCGGTCTCGATGAAACCTGGCGCCAGGGCGTTCACGGTCACGTTCCGACCGCCGAACTCCTTCGCCAGCGAGCGGGTCAGCCCGACGATGCCGGCCTTCGCCGCGGCGTAGTTCGCCTGGCCCGCGTTGCCGACCAGACCGACGATCGAGGTGACGTTGACGATCCGGCCGCCGCGCGCCTTCGTCAGCGGCCGCGCCGCGGCGCGGCAGAAGTTGAAGCACCCCTTCAGGTTGACGGCGAGGACCCGGTCGAAGTCCTCCTCGCTCATCCGGAGGAACAGCCCGTCCTTCGTGACGCCCGCGTTGTTGACGAGCACGTCGAGCCGACCGAGCTCGCCGATCGTCCGCTCGACCGCCTCGCCCGCCGCCGCGAAGTCGGAGACGTCCGCGCCGAGGGCGAGGGCCTTCCTCCCCATCGCGCGGAGCTCCTCCGCGACCGGTTCGGCCCGCTCGGCCGCGGTGGCGAGGACCGCCACGTCCGCCCCGGCCGCGCCGAGCCGGAGCGCCGCGGCCCGGCCGATGCCGCGCGAGGCGCCGGTCACCAGCGCCACCTTGCCGGAGAGATCGATCGACAGGCTCAAGGCGTCCTCCTCCCGCGCGGTCTCACGACCAGGCGCGGAGTTCCTCCAGGGTCTCGACGTTCGTCCCGGTGATGCCGGGGGCGGCCTTCCGCAGCAGCCCGGTCAGGACCTTCCCGGGGGCCGGCTCGACGATCGACTTCACGCCGAGCGTCTCGAACGCCCGCATCGTGTCGAGCCAGAGGACCGGGTTCGTCACCTGCTCGGCGAGGTGGGCCCGGATCCGTTCGGGATCCTCGACGCGATCGGCCGTGACGTTCGTGAAGAACGGGATCTCCGGGCGCGCGATCTCGACCCCGGCCAGCGCCTCCTGCAGCGCCTCGGTCGCCGACGCCATCAGCGGCGAGTGGAACGCGCCGGCGACCTTCAGCCGGATGGCCCGCCGGATGCCGTGGTCCTTCGCGATCCGCTCGGCGCGGTCGATGGCGGCGTTCGCCCCGGAGATCGCCACGTTCCCCGGCGCGAGGATGTTCGCGGCGACGCAGACCCCGTCGCTCGCCGCGTCGGCGGCCACGGCCTCGGCCTTCTCGCGGTCCGCGCCGAGGAGCGACAGCATCCCGCTCGGGTTCGCCTCGGACGCCGCCTGCATCGCCTCGCCGCGGCGGCGCACCAGCCGCAGCGCGTCCTCGAGCGACAGGGCGCCCGCGAACCAGAGCGCGGTGTACTCGCCGAGCGAGAGCCCCGCGGCGGCGGCGAACGCGCTCCGCTCGAGCCCGCGCTCGGCGCGCAGCCCCTCGACGACCGCCGCGCTGGTGGCGAGGATCGCCGGCTGGCAGACGTCGGTCGCCTCGAGCCGTTCGGCCGGTCCCTCGAGGCAGAGCGTCTTCAGGTCGAAACCGAGGACCTCGTTCGCCGTCTCGAACACCGCCGCCGCGGCCGGGACCGCGCCCACGATCTCGGCGGCCATGCCGGGGTGCTGCGCCCCCTGGCCGGGGAAGACGATCGCTCGGTCGCTCATGATCACCACTTCAGGCTGACGGAGCCCCAGGTCAGTCCGGCGCCGAACGCGCACATGACGACCAGGCGGCCGGCGTGCTCGTCGAGCTTCCCCGACCGGAGCGCCTCGTCGAGGGCGATCGGGATCGAGGCCGCCGACGTGTTGCCGTACTTGTCGATGTTGACGAAGATCTGGTCCTCTCGGAGTTCGAGGCGCTGTCGCGCCGACTCGAGGATCCGGAGGTTCACCTGGTGCGGGACGACGTAGCCGAACTCGAGGTCGTCGTGCCGTGACCGCGCGTCGGCGACCAGCTCGACCATCTTGCCGACCGCGAACTTGTACACCTCGCGTCCGCGCAGGCGCATGAAGTGGAGCCCCTCCTCCACGCTCTCCCGGGTCGCGGGGTTCGCGGTGCCGCCGCCCGGGAGCTTGATGACGTCCTCGCCCTCCCCCTCCGCGTGCAGCGACGTCGACAGGATCTCGCCCCGCTCGAAGTCGGTCGAGACGATCGCGGCCCCGGCGCCGTCCCCGAACAGGATGCAGGAGGTCCGGTCGTTGTAGTCGGTGATCCGGGAGAGCGACTCCACGCCGACGACGAGGATGTTGTCGGCGACGCCGGTCGCGGCCATCGAATAGGCGGTCGCGAGCGCGTAGATGAACCCCGAGCACGCCGCGCCGAGGTCGACGCAACCGACCTGCGGCGCGCCGAGCTTGGTCTGCACGAGGCACGCCGTCGAGGGGAAGAGGTAGTCGCCGCTGACCGTCGCGACGAGGATCAGTCCGAGCTGGTCCGCCGTCATGCCGGCCGCGTCGAGCGCCCGTCGCGCCGCGGCGACCGCCATGTCGGAGCTGGTCTCCCCGTCCGCGACGAGGCGCCGCTCGCGGATGCCGGTGCGCGTCGTGATCCACTCGTCCGACGTGTCGACCATCCGCGCGAGGTCGTCGTTCGTCAGGACCCGCTCCGGAAGGTACGAACCGGTCCCGCGCAGCCCCACGCGCCGCAACGTCGTCATGCCCGCTCTCCCGTGCTCGGCGAGTGCTCGGATCCCGGGTCGACGTCGTCGTCCGACAGCTCCGGACGCCGGGAGAGTTCGGCGACGATCCGCCCGTTCACGTTCGCCTCCAGGTACTGGCTCGAGACGCGCAGCGCGTTGGCGATCGCCCGTCGGTCCGAGCGACCGTGACAGATGATGAAGAGGCCGTCGACGCCGAGCAGCGGCGCCCCGCCGTACTCGGCGTAGTCGGTCCGGGCCAGGAGCGCCTTCCCGATGCGGGACCAGACAGAGGCGTCCGCCTCGCCGGCGTGGTCGCGCACCTCGCGCTCGAGGAGGGTCGAGATGAACTGCCCGAGCCCCTCGCTGACCTTCAGGACGACGTTCCCGACGAACCCCTCGCAGACGACCACGTCGCAGCGGCCCGAGAAGACGTCCTGTCCCTCGACGTTCCCGATGAAGTTCAGCTTCGACTTGCCGAGGAGGGCCCGCGTCTCCTGGACGAGCGGGCCGCCCTTCGCGTCCTCGGCCCCGATGCTCAGCAGCCCGACGCGCGGGCGCTCGAGCCCGTCGACGCCGGTCCGGTACGCGCACGCCATCTCGGCGTAGGTGTAGAGGTCGATCGGCTGGCAGTGGATGTTGGCGCCGACGTCGATCAACGTCACCGGCCCCCCTTCCGCCGCGAAGGTCGCCGCGATCCCCGGACGGCGCACGCCCGGGAGGAGCTTCACGACCAGCGTCCCGGCGCCGACCATCGCCCCGGTGTTGCCGGCCGACACGAAGGCGCCGACCTGCTTCTCCCGCAGGAGCTTCGCCCCGATGACGATCGACGACTTCCGCTTCGCGCGGAGCGCCCGGGCGGGATGCTCGTCCATCCCGATCGCCTCTTCGGCGTGGACGATCTCGAGCGGGTCGCCCCCCTGGCTCGCGATCTCCTCCTTCACCACGGCCTCGTCCCCGACGAGCACCAGGGAGTCGGCGTCGACCAGGCCGTCGCGCACGGCGCGAAGGGCGCCGGCGACGATCTCGGTGGGCGCGTGGTCTCCGCCCATCGCGTCGAGCGCGATCCTCATGCTCACTCCGAACGGGCCGAACGGGACGCGGCGGACCGGGGAAGGGGCGGGATCACGCCAGGTCGTCGGCCGAGCGCGGCAGCACCTCGCTCCCGCGATAGTGCCCGCAGGAGTCGCAGACGGTGTGCGGCTTGGTGGTCGCCCCGCACCGAGCGCACTTGCTCAGGCCCGGCGCCGACAGGGCGAGGTGCGAGCGCCGCTTCCGCTTGCGGTGCTTCGACGTCTTTCGCTTCGGAACGGCCATGGTTTACGCCTCGTCACTCACCCGACGGCATTCGACCGGACGCGAGATCCGCCCGTCGCTGCCAAATCGCGACATTCTAGGTCGCGGACCGGACGACTCCAACGGAAATCCCGCCCTCGACCGACCCGGGAACGCCTCCTCAGGACCACGCCGCCCGGACCGCCTCGGCCGCGTCGGCCAGCGCCGCCTCGAGCCGATCGACGTCCTTCCCCTGGCCCTGGGCCATCTGGGGTCGACCGCCGCCGCCGCCGCCGAGCGCCTTGCCGATCGAACGGCAGAGATCCCCCGCCTTGACGCCCTTCTTCACGGCGCCGTTCGAGCAGGCCGCGACGATCGAGACCTTCCGGTCGTCTCCGCTCCCCTCGACCCCGGTCAGGACGACGACCGCCTCGCCGTCCCCGCCGACCAGCCGGTCGGAGAGGGCCCGGAGCTCTTCCGTCCCGACCCCCTCGAGGGTGTGGAGGTAGAGCGTCCCGCCGCCGAGGTCGATCCCCGCGTCGCGGATCTCGTCGAACGAGGAGGCCGCGGCCGCCCGCTTCGTCTGCTGGATCTCCTTCTCGAGCCGGGAACGCTCCTCGAGGAGGCCCTTCACGCGCGGCTCGATCTCGTCCTCGGCGCTCTTCAGGAGGCGCGCGACCGCCTTGCTCGCCGCCTCCTTCTCGCGCGCCCAGCGGAGCGCGCCGCGCCCGGTCAGCGCGATCAGCCGCCGGACGCCGGCCGCGATCGCCCCGTCCGAGACGATCTTGAACAGGCCGATCTCGCCGGTGTTCCGGCAGTGCGTCCCGCCGCACAGCTCGACGCTCTCGAACGCCTTGCCGCGCTCTTCGTCGACGACGCGCACGACCCGCACCGCGTCGCCGTACTTCTCGCCGAACAGCGCGATCGCGCCCGCCTTCCGCGCGGCGTCGTACGACGTCTCGGTCTTCTGCACCTCCAGCGCCCGGAGGACCTGCTCGTTCACGAGGTCCTCGACCTCGGAGAGCTGCTCGGCCGTCGGCGCCTCGCGGGCCGTGTAGTCGAACCGAAGCAGGTCGGGGCGGACGAGCGAGCCCGCCTGCGTCGTCTCCTCGCCGAGCACGCGCCGGAGGGCCCAGTGCATGAGGTGGGTCGCGGTGTGGTTCCTCATCGTGTCGGCGCGGCGGACCGCGTCGACGTGGACCTCGAGCGCCGCGCCGACCTTCAGCGGCCCTCGAACGACCCGCGCCACGTGGAGGACGAACTCCTCCGCCTTCTGCGTATCGGTGATCTCCAGTTCGACCCCGTCGCCCCGCCCGGTCCCGGTGTCGCCGATCTGCCCGCCGCTCTCCGCGTAGAACGGGGTCCGGTCGAGGACGCACCGGACCTCCGCCCCCTCGGGCGCCTCGTCGATCGTCGTCCCCTCCTCGTCGAGGATCGCCACGACCGTCGCCGGCCCCTCGACCCGCTCGTACCCCGTGAACTCGGTCGGCTCGACCGCGCCGCGCAGCCGGCTCGCCGGTCCGGTCCCGAAGATGTCTCCCTTGATCCGCGACCCTTCCCGGGCCCGGCTGCGCTGGGACTCCATCGCGGCGTCGAACTCCGCCTCGTCGACGGTCACGCCGCGCTCCTCGCAGAACCGCTTCGTGATGTCGAACGGGAACCCGATCGTGTCCCAGAGGAAGAACGCCTTCTTGCCGGAGAGGGACGTCGCCCCCTCCCCCTCCTCCTCGAGGAACTCCTCCAGCCGCTCGACCCCCTGGCGGTACACCTCGCCGAACCGCTCCTCCTCGCCGCCGATCGTGTCGCGGATCAGCCGCTCGCGCTCGCGCAGGTCGGGGTACGCCTCCCCCATCATCCGGACGACCGTCGGCACGACCTCGAGCAGCCCCGGCCGTTCGAGACCGAGCTCGCGGAGGTCCATGCTCGCCCGCCGCACGACCTTCCGCACGACGTAGCCGCGCCCCTCGTTCCCCGGGCGGACGCCGTCGGAGATGCAGAACGTCGCGGCCCGCACGTGGTCGGCGATCCGCTTCATCCGGACGTCGTCGTCCGGCGCCTCGCCGTACCGCTTGCCGGTCAGCTCGCCGATCCGCTCGAGGATCGGCACGAACAGATCGGTCTCGAAGTTGTTCGGCTTCCCCTGCATCACCCGCGCCAGCCGCTCCAGACCGGCGCCGGTGTCGATGTTCTTCCGCGGCAGCGGGTTCAGCTTCCCGCCGTCCATCCGCTCGTACTGGGTGAAGACGAGGTTCCAGATCTCGACGAATCGGTCGCTGTCGCCGGCCGGGTCGGACCGGTCCGGCGGGACCGCGGTCGCCTCGGGACCGAAGTCGAAGTAGATCTCGGAACACGGGCCGCACGGCCCGTTCGGCCCCTTCGACGGCGCCTCGGCGGGCCAGAAGTTGTCCTCCTCCCCGTACCGCCAGATCCGGTCCTTCGCGAACCCGATCTCCTTCTCCCAGATCTCCGCCGCCTCGTCGTCGTCGAGGTAGACGGTCACGGCGAGCTGCTCCCGCTTCAGCCCGAGCTCCCCCTCCAGGAACTCGATCGCCCAGGTGATCGCCTCGCGCTTGAAGTAGTCCCCGAACGAGA
>JAUIEL010000382.1 GCA_030428825.1 bacterium | reverse complement strand
CGGTCTCCGAGGGGGCGGTCCGGAGCGAGGTCGTGCTGCCGGGGTTCGAGGTCCCGATCGACGAGCTCTTCCGGGTCTGACTTCTCGGCGTCGGACGACCGTCGCCGCGGCGATCGCGACGTGGGCGCCGAGTCGAGTGCGAGGAGGGGGCCGTGGCGTGACGGCGCACGAGCGCGCAAGACGCGTCTGTCTCGCCCGATCGCACGTTCTTCGCGACCTCGCCGTCGGACGCTTCGCGCATGCGGTGTCCCAGCCGACGGAACCGTACCGGCGAGTTCGGGAGGGGATCCCGCGTTCTCGTCGGCGCATTCGAAACCTCGGGTTCGGCGTCGACGTCACCCGCCGACGAATCCGCCGTCTTCCCTTTCGTCGGGGCCGCGCGGGAGCGAGCTATCATGACGGCGATGAGTCTCTCTCCGGACACCACGCGCCACTGGACCTACGCGGACTACTGCGCGCTCCCCGACGACGGCTGCCGGTACCAGATCGTCGAAGGGGAGCTGTTCGTGAGTCCGGCGCCGATCGTGAAGCACCAGGCGGTGCTGTTGAACCTGTACACGGCGCTCCGGGGTCGGGCCGAGCGCGACGGGGGACTCTGCCTCGCGAGCCCGGTCGACGTGTTGCTCGCGGACGACACGGTCGTCCAGCCGGACCTCGTCTACCTGGCGAAGGCGCGACGTCCGGCGCCCGACGCGAAGAACCTGACGGAGGCCCCCGATCTCGTCGTCGAGGTCCTCTCTCCGTCGACCCGACGGCTCGACGTGGTCCGGAAGCGGGCGGTCTACGCCGCGCACGGCGTGCGCGAGTACTGGATCGTCGATCCCGAGCTCGACCGGGTCGAGGTGCTGGTGGCGGACGACCGCGGCGGTCTCGAGGCGCGGCCGCCGGTCTCCGAGGGGGCGGTCCGGAGCGAGGTCGTGCTGCCGGGGTTCGAGGTCCCGATCGACGAGCTCTTCCGGGTCTGACCTTCGAACGGGCCGTCAACGCCGGACGACGGTCTCCGCGTCGATCGCGACCCCTTCGACGACCCGTTCCGTGCCGTCGGGCCAGCGGATCGACACCTCGTCGACGGTCGTCCGGTCGCCGAGGCCGATCGTCGTCGGGAGCTCGACCTGACTCAGGTAGCTCCGCTGGGGACGAACCTCGCGGACGAGCGTGCGGTCGCCGAGCCGGACGGCGATCCGGGCGCCGATCGCGTCCCGGTTCTCGGGCGGGCCGACGAGCCGCAGGCGGATCGAGTGGTGTCCCGTCGCCTGGTCGTTCCGGAGGAGGCGCGGGCGGCCGCCGGACTCGGTCAACACGACGTCGAGGTCGCCGTCGCCGTCGACGTCCCCGTACGCGGCGCCGCGGCCCGCGATCGGCCGCGCGAGGTCGCCGGTCGCCTCCGCCGGGAGCGGCGTGAAGCAGGAGCGGGCCTCGTCGCCGCGGTTCCAGAAGAGCTGCGCGGGCTGTCGGTACCGCTGGCTCGGCTGCACCTCGCGGATCGTCTCCTCGAGGTCTCCGTTCGCGGAGAGGAGGTCGAGCCGTCCGTCGAGGTCGGCGTCGAAGAAGAAGAGCCCGAACGTCAGGCCGAGGCGGCTCGGCGCCCCGATCCCCTCGCCGATCGCGTCGTCGGAGAAGAACGCCGCGTCGGACGACGACACGAAGAGCGACGTCATCTCGTTGGCGAAGTTCCCGATCGCGATGCCGAGGGCGCCGTCGTCCCGGAACTCGGCCACGTCGATCCCCATCGCCCCCGTCGCCCGCCCCGCGCCGTCGAACGCGACGCCGGCGACGTCCCCGCGCTCCTCGAACGTGCCGTCGCCGCGGTTCACGAACAGGAAGTTCGCGACGGTGTCGTTCGCGACCACGAGGTCCCGGTCGCCGTCCCGGTCGACGTCGACGGCGACGACGCCGAGCGCCTTGGCGGCCGGCACTCCGGTCACCCGGTTCGTGACGCGCACCCCCGCCTCCTCCGAGACGTCGGTGAACCGGAGCGGGCCGCCGGGCGTCGTGTCGTTCCGGTAGAGGACGCAGAACGCGCCGGTGTAGTTCGTCGGCGGCCCGTACGCGCGGTCGGTCCCGTTCAGCGAGTACGCCAGCTCGGCGTCGATCTCCCGCGACCAGGTGACGTAGTTGCAGACGAACAGGTCGAGGTCGCCGTCTCCGTCGAGGTCGGAGAAGACGGCGCCGGTCGACCACGCCTCCTCGTCCCCGGCGACGCCGGCGTCGGCGGTGACGTCGACGAAGCGGCCGCCGTGGTTCCGGAGGAGGCGGTTCGCGCCGAGCGCGGCGAGGTGGACCTCGGGGAGGCCGTCCCCGTCGAGGTCGGCGGCGGCGACGCCGGTCCCGTGGTGCGCGAGGTCGAGCCCGCACGCCGCCGTCACGTCGGTGAACCGCCCGCGCCCGTCGTTCGCGAACAGGGCGGGCGTCGGGAGGTCGCCGTCCGGCGGGGCGTCGTGCGTCCAGGGGCGCCCGTTCGCGAACAGGAGGTCCTGGTCGCCGTCGCCGTCGTGGTCGAGGAAGGCGACGCCCGCGCCCATCGTCTCGGGGAGGAGCTTCTCGCCGCGGGCGCCGTTCTCGTGGACGAACGAGATCCCCGTCGCGTCGGTCACGTCCGTGAACGGGAGCGGGGGCGCCTCCTCCGACTCGTCCCGCCGGTCGAGGATCTCCGCCAGGTCCTTCGTCCGCACCTCCTCCGCGACCTCCTCGTCCTTCAGCAGGAACGGGAGCGGGGCGAGGAGGCAGACGAGCGCGCCGATCACGATCAGCGACCTCCGGAACGCGGCGCCGATGACGGCGTCGTCCTCGGGGACCCGCTCGTCCTCGGGGATCGTCTCGTCCTCGGGGGGCGGAGGCGGCGGTTCGGCGGGGCTCACGGCGTCTCCTCTTCGACGCGGCCGAGCGGCGCGCCGTCGCGGTGGAGGTCGTGGATCACGACCGCCTCGGCGGCGTGGTTGGCGGCGGGGTAGCGCCGTCGCGCGGCGGCGATGGCGTGGTCGCGCGCGTTGTCGTCCGGCTTGTACTTCGCGTGCAGCGCGGCGTGGTGCGCCGCCCGCGCCTCGTCGCCGAGCTCGGTGAAGAGCTGCTTCAGGTTGTAGTGGGCGGTGACGTTCTCGGGCTCCAGCTCGAGGACGCGTTCGAAGCGGGCCCGCGCCTCGGCGAGCAGGGCGCGTCGCGTCTCCGCCCGCGCCTCGCCGCGCTCCTGACGCGCGCGCTCGTACAGCGTCGCGCCGAGCTCGTTCAGCAGGCGATAGTCCTTCGAGAAGTCGAAGCCGCGTCCGAGCGCCTGCCGAAACCCGCCGTCGACGATCTGCTGGAAGTTCCGGATCGCGTCGTCGAGCTCGCCGTTCTGCTGGTGGACGAGCCCCGTGAACCAGAGGATCGACCACTCGGGCGCCGGCGGGTCCATGTCGCGCGCCCGGCGGAGCGCGTCCGGAGCGTCGCGCGCGATCCGCCCCTCGCGGACGTACACCCGCGCGAGGTTCAGCGGGCCGTCCGCGCGGCCGAGCCGCTCGACCTCGCGGAACGCCTCCTCCGCCTGCCGGAGCTGCCCCTGACCGCCCTTGCGCAGGAGCCCGATGCCGTAGTCGTTCCACCGCTGCCAGAGCGGGTGCTCGACCGGCGGGTTGTCGACCGCCGCGTCGACCCCGTCGACCGGGAGGACGATCCGGTCCTCGGCGAGCGTCAGCACCGGGAGGTCGTTCACGGTCTCCGCGTCCCCGCGCACGAACCGCATCAGCTCGGTGTCGAACTTCCGATACCGGAGGGCGACGCGGACCTCGATCGGAGCGTCCGCGTCCTCGGGGACGGCGAGGCGGTAGTGGACGGAGTCCGCGGCGCCGGGCGGGATCTGGTGGTTGTACAGCGGGACGAAGATGTCGGCGACGTTCCGCTCGGCGATGCGGTTCCCCTCCCGGTCGAGGACGAACGCGTTCAGGAAGTGCGACCACGGGTCGACCGAACGGGTCTCGTCGAGGCCGCCGCTGCGGCCGATCACCCGGTCGCCGCAGGTGACGAGGACGTCGAGCCAGAGCTGGTTCGAGTCGGCCGTCCCGTCCGTCAGGAGGTGTCCCATCTTCAGCGTCCGGACGACCGTCTCCAGCAGGTACGTCCCGCCCCGCCGGAGCGTCGGCACGGCGGGGCGGAGCGGCGCGAGCAGCTCGCCGTCGATCGTTCCGCCTTCCCGGAGCGCGAACAGGTCGACGCGGACGACCCCCTCGTTGAACTCGCGGTGCGCGCGGACCGCCGCGGCGGCGCGCTCCGGCGACAGGCGCCCGACGTCGGCCGCGAGGACCGGCACGGCGGCGTTCGCCGACGGGAAGAGGTGGTCGAGCGTCTTCGGGATCCCGGAGTCGTCGCGCACGCGCGCGCCGAAGTCGTCGGACGGGATCGCCGGCATGTGGCAGCCGTTGCAGTTCGGCTCGGCCTCGGGCGGGTAGTAGAAGCTCGCGACCCCCTGGCCGGAGACGCCCGAGAGCCAGAACGAGTCGAAGTGGTTCTGTCCGCGGAGCCACTTGTACGCGTTCAGCTCGACCGGGATGTGGACCTTGTGGCACGCGCCGCAGTACTCGGTCGTGCGGTGGAGCGGCTTCAGGAACGTCTTCTTGTGGAAGTCGGGGTTCGCCTTCACGAGCTGACGACTCACCCAGCGCAGCGCTTCGCTGTCGCTGAACGTGAACGGGTAGTGGATCGGCTCCTCGATCGTGAAGTCGCTGTTCCCCTTCGGCGAGTTGACGTGGGTGATCGCGTGGCAGACCGTGCACGTGATCCCGGCGTGCGCCGTCGGGTCGTTCACGTCGTCGTACGTCGGGTCGTCGAACTTTCCCGAGAAGAACGGGACCGGGTCGTGGCACCCCGCGCAGAACCGGGCGCCGGCGACGTCGCCGTCGCGCGCGAGCATCGCCTCCCGGGCCGCGCGGATCGACGCGAGGTAGACCGGGTTGTTGAACGAGCCGAACCGGTGGACGCTGGCGCTCCAGCCTTCGTGCACGTCCTCGTGGCACTTCCGGCAGTAGCCGTCGTTCATCAGCACGTGCTCGGGGATGAAGTCCCCGGTCACCGTGCGCGCGAGGGACGGGAAGAAGTACTGCTCTCCGCGCGGGTTTCCGACGACGTTCCAGAGGCGCGGGTCGTTCGTCATGAACAGGAGCGCCGCGCCCGCGAACAGGAGGCCGACCACCGCCCAGGCGGCGCCGACCCGCCACCGGATCCGCTTCCCCGCCAGGCGATGGAGGACGAACAGCCACGCCGCGACGAGCGGGGTCAGGACGTGGAGCCACCAGAGGGCGCGTCGCACGCCGGGGTCGTTCACCTGCACGATCCCTTCGATCCGCGTCAGGAGCACTCCGGTGGCGAGGAGGAGGAGCGCGCACGCGAACAGCGCGTACCCGACCTTCACCGCGCGACGGTTCGGTCGGTCCTTCGCCTTCGCGAGATGCACCAGACCGAACACGACGACCGGGACGACGATCAGGAGGCCGAGGGCGAGGTGGCCGAGGAAGTTGTAGAGGTAGAAGAGGTTCTCGTACGAACGCCCGGTCACGCGTCCGGCGACGCGGACCGCGAGGAGGAAGAGCGCGTTCACCGACAGGAGGGCGAACAACCCGAAGACGACGCCCAGGAGGACTCCGAGGCGCGGACCGACGGCGGGTTGGTAGCGGCGAGCGGCGGGGGGCGGGTTCATCCGGAGATCGGCGGCGGCGCGAGCGCGATTCAGGATACCCTGGGACCGGCGGTGCCGAACCGCTCCGCGAACGAAGACGAGCGGCGTGCCTCGCCCCGGGCATCCCTCGCGAACCGAGGTCGGATCGTGCGCACGACTCACCTGCTCCTCCTCGCGCTCCCGTGGATCGGGACGATTCCCCAGGCGACCGGCCCGAAAGGGGACGTTCACCCACCCGTCGTCGATCCCGCGTCGCCGCCGTCCCGCGCGAGCGGCGATCCGGTGCGCGACCGGGTCCTCGTGCCCCCGCCGACGACGGAGGGGCCGGTGATCGTCGAGGAGCCGCGCGTCCCGAGCCGAAGCGAGAGGCCGCCGGTCGATCGGGCGTGGCTGGAGCGGCTCGACGCGCGCCTCGAGACCGATCTCCGCCTCCTGGTCGGCGTGCTCGGCGGCGACTCGCGCGGGCCGGACCTCGCGCGTTTCCTCGCCCGACAGGCGGGTCGCCCGGTCGCGGACCGGATCGTCGCGAAGGAGGAACTCCTGAGGGAGCTCCTCGAGATCGCCGCGGACCCCTGAACCGGGAGAATTTCGCCGGTGGGTCGGGACAGCCGGTCACGCGCGCTGTTCGGTCCCCCGGACGGCGAAGGCCGCCGCCCACGTCCACGGACGTCGAAAGCCCTTGAGGATCGGAGGAGCCCCCATGCATCGAACCCTCTGCGCGCTCGCGATCGCCGCGCTCGCCTCGTCCGCGTCCGGCCAGTCGTACCCGTTCGGGGCCGGCACGGCCGGCGCCGGCGGCTTCGTGCCGCTGCATACGGCCAACGGGCCGAACATCGGGAACCTCGGGTTCCAGATGCGTCTCGATCGCGCGGCCGGAGGGTCGCTGGCGTACTTCCTCGTGTCGACGAAGGAGGCGTCCATCCCGTTCGCGGGCGGGACGGTCTCCGTCGACCTGACGCCGCCGAACCCGTTCCTCTTCATCCCGATCCCGGTCGTCGGCGGCGGCGCCGGTCAGGGGAGCGCGTCGCTGGCGCTGCCGATCCCGGCCGTGCCGTCGATCGTCGGGTTCCGGATCTTCAGCCAGGTGATCGTCGACGAGTCGGCGGGGAGCGCCTCCCCGATCGCCCTCTCGAACCCGTTGCTCCACGAGATCTCGTGGGAGTCGGAGGTGTTCGTCGGCTGCTCGGTCGCGGGGAGCACCGACCTGTACCAGATCGTCGACCCGACGACGTTCGGCATCATCGACCAGGGCGGGAACACCTGCAGCGACAACTGCACGTCCGCCCTCTACACGCACGGCGGAAGCCAGTTCTTCATCGGCTCGAGCATCCAGTCGCAGATCTGCACCTCGAACGCGGCGACCCA
>JAUIEL010000381.1 GCA_030428825.1 bacterium | reverse complement strand
CCTCGGCCTCCTTGCGACGGCAGCTCACGACCCACGAATGCTCCGCCCCGAGGAGGTCGCCGCCGATCTCGCGCGCGACCCGGAGGTGCGCGACCGCCGCCGCCGCGTCGCCTCGGTCGAGGTGCGCGTCGCCGAGCGTGTACCAGGTCGAGGCGGCCTCCGACGACCGCTCGCCGTTCACCTCGCGCTGGCCGGCGAGCACGGGCGTCAGGACCTCGATCGCCTCGCCGTCGCGGTCCTCGTACACGAGCGCGACGCCGAGGCAGTACCCGACGTGGAGCGTCGTCGTGTGCCGCGGGCCGAGGGCGTCCGTCGCGGCGCGGGCCAGCTCCTCGAGGAGCGGCACCGCGCGCGGATCGTCGACGAGCGCGAGGTTCAGGCCGAGGTTCGCCCGCTCCGTGATCGACTCCGTGTCGCCCGGGCCGCGGACCTCGAGCAGGATCGCGGTCGCCTCGTCGAGGACCTCGAGCGCCTCGTCGTCCCGCTTCAGGGAGCGGAGCGCGACCGAGAGGTTGTTCATCGTCGTCGCGACCTCGGCGCTGCGCGGCCCGAACACCTCCCGGCGTCCCGCGAGCGCGCGCCGGTAGAGCGCGATCGCCTCCTCGGCGCGCCCGGTCTTCCGCAGGAGGACGCCGAGCGCGTTCATCGAGGAGAGGGTCCGGGCGTCCCGCTCGCCGAGGTGCTCGAGGCGGAGGTCGAGCGCGCCGCGGAGCAGCCGCTCCGCCCGGTCGTCGACGGAGAGGTCGCGGTACGTCTCGCCGAGCGCCTGCATCAGGAGCGCGCGCCGCAGCGGGTCGCCGTCGGCGTACTCCGCGAGCTTCGCGTCGCCGGCCTCCAGGAGCTCCCGCGCGGAGACGTCCTCGACGCCGCGGTCCTCCGGCTTGGCGTCGAGGAAGAGGTCGGAGAGGAACGTCGCGACCGCGTCGGCGTCGGCGCGCTGCCGCTCCTTCTCCAGCGACTCGGACTCGGCCAGCGCGAGCGCGGCGTCCTTCAGGAGCGTCAGCCGGATCGAGACCGCGAGCGCGACGACGAGCGCCAGGGCCGCGGCGGCGACGCCGACCACCAGCGGCCGGTTGCGGCGGGCGAACTTCCCGAGCGTGTACAGCGCCGTCGGCGGGCGCGCGGAGATCGGCTCGTCGTTCAGGAACCGCCGGAGGTCCGCCGCGAGCGCCGCGGCCGACTCGTAGCGGCGCTCGGGCTCCTTCGCGAGCGCCCGGTGGACGATCGTCTCGACGTCGCCCCTCAGGCCCTTGTCGCGCGTCCCGAGCGCGGTCGCCTCGACCTCGACGATCGCCCGGATCGCGCTGTGGACGGGGGCGCCGAGGACCGGGTACGGGAGCGCGCCGGCGAGGAGCTCGTACAGCACGACGCCGAGCGAGTAGACGTCGCTCCCCGTGTCGAGGTCGGGCGCCCCGCGCGCCTGCTCGGGGCTCATGTACGCGATCGTCCCGACGATCTGGCCGGCCTCGGTCCGGAGCGACTCGGCGCGCTCCGACTCGACGATCCGCGCCACGCCGAAGTCGAGGATCTTCGGCGCGCCGCTCCCGGTGACGAGGATGTTCGCCGGCTTCAGGTCGCGGTGCACCACGCCGCGGCGGTGCGCGTGATGCACGGCGTCGCAGATCTCGGCGAAGAGGCGGAGCCGTTCGCGCGCGTCGAGCGCGCGGGCCTCGGCGTGCTCGGTCAGCGTCGTCCCCTCCACGAACTCCATCGCGAAGAACGGCCGCTCCCCTTCCTCGGACTCGAACGTGCCGGCCTCGATGATCGGGGCGATGCCCGGGTGCTGGAGGAGGCCGAGAACGTGCGCCTCGTGTCGGAACCGCCGGAGGACGTCGGGGGAGTCGACGACCGCGTGGACGACCTTCAGCGCGACGCGGCGGTCGGGGTTCGCCTGGCGGGCCTCGTAGACGCGGCCCATGCCGCCCCGGCCGACGAGGCGGACGATCCGGTAGGCGCCGATCCGGTCCGGCGGCGGGGAGGGCGCCGTCGGGGCGACGACGCCGGACGGGACGTCGAAGCGGCTCGGGCGGAGGTCGGACTCTCCCTCCTCGTCGAACGCCAGGAGCGACTCGACCTCGCGGCGGACGTCGTCGTCGTCGCACTCCGCCAGCCGCTCGCGCCGCGCGGCCGGCTCGAGCGCGGAGAGCTCGGCGAACCAGGCACGGACCCGGGCGCCGCGGCCGCCCTTCGCGTCGTCGGGCCCGGTCAAGGGGCGTCGTCCCGGAGCGCGCGTCGCAGCCACGCCTTCGCGAGGCGCCAGTCGTTGTAGACGGTCCGCTCGCTCGCGCCGAGGACGGCGGCGATCTCGGCCATCTCGAGCCCGCCGAAGAACCGCAGCTCGGCGATCCGCGCCGGCCGCGGGTGCGCCTCCTCCAGGCCGGAGAGCGCGTCGGAGAGGTCGAGGACGTCGTGCTCCGGTCCGGTCTCGTCCTCGACGCCGCGGATCGTGACGCGCTCGGCGTGCTCCCCGTCGCCGCCCCGCTTCCGCGCGCCGCGCCGCCGCGCCCGGTCGATCAGGATCTGCCGCATCGCCTTCGCGGCGACCGAGACGAAGTGACCGCGGCTCTCGTACGACGGCCCGTCCTCCGGCGCCATCCGCATCCACGCCTCGTGGACGAGCGCCGTCGGCTGGAGGGTCTGTCCGACCGGCGAGCCCATGGCGATCTCCGCGCGGCGGCGCAGCTCCTCGTAGACGAGCGGGAGGAGGCGGTCGGACGCGGAGGCGTCGCCGTCGGCGAGCTGCCGGAGGATCCGTGTCACGTCGTGTGCGTCCGCGTCCACGTCGGATGGGCTCCTCGAGCGGGTCGTGGGGGGGCGGACGGTCGTCCGCGGGCGGGACCGGGGGACCGGGGGGTCACGGTTCCGGAGGACTCCTACGGCCGGATGCTAGCGCATCCGTGTCGGGGCGCCGGGGCAAACCGTGGGGCTGGGGAATGGGGACTGGGGGCGGGCGGGTCAGGGCGTCTCCGGGTCGCCCTCGGCCCGGACGGCCGCGGCCTCGTCCGCTCGACCGAGGCGGTCGAGCACCTCGGCGAGGCGCGCGCGGACGCCGCGGCCGGCGACCAGGTCCTCGCGGCCGAGGTCGCGGAGCGCGTCGTACGCCTTCCGGAGGTGGACCGCCGCCTCCTCGTCGCGGCCGCCCTGCGCGGCCATCGCCTGGCCGAGGTGGTGGTGCTGGAACGGCGTCCGCCAGTCGTCCGCGGGGAGGGTCTCCCGATAGATCGCGAGCGACCCGCGGAACGACTCGACGGCCCGCTCGAACTCCTCGATCGCGAGGTACGCGCGGCCGAGCCCGACGAGGTCGTTCGCGACGTGCGGGTGGGTCGCCCCGAGCTGGCGGCGATCGATCGCGAGCACCCGCTCGAGGACCGGGATCGCCTCGCGGACCCGGCCGGCGTTCCGGAGGCACGACGCGAGGTTGAAGAGCTGGGAGGCGGTGCGCGGGTGGTCCTCGCCGAGCTCCGCCTCGCAGATCGACAGGGCCTCCTCGTGCGCGGCGAGCGCGGCGTCGAAGCGCCCGCGGTCGACGAGGATCGTCGCCAGCACGTCGAGGCTGTCGGCCCGGTCCATGGGCGGGGCGCCGGTCGCGCGCCGGGTCTCGAGGACGCGGCGCGCCAGCGTCTCCGCCTCGTCGAGCTTCCCCGCCCGCCGCAGCGTGATCGCGAGGTTCGAGCGCATCGTGAGCGTCGCCTCGTGCCCGTTCCCGAGCAGCCGCTCGTGGGCGGAGAGCGCGGTCCGCTGCAGCGCCTCGGCCTCCTCGAACCGCTGCAGACCGGCGAGCACGTCGGCCAGCTCGGCGCGCGCGCGGTTCGTCGTCGAGGCGCCCGGACCGAACAGCCGCTCGGCGTCCTCGAGGCCGGCGCGCAGCCCCTCCTCCGCCTCCGGCCAGCGCCCGAGCCGGTGGAGGATCCGCCCGTGCGCGAGCCGCGCCCGGACGAGATCCGCCCGCTCCCCCGCGCGCTCCGCCCGCAGGTGGTCGAGGCACTCCCGGACCCTCGCCTCCGCGACGTCGGGGGCGGTCTCGACCTGTCGATCGGCGAGGAGGAGCCGCATGCGGACGGAGAAGGGGTGGGCCGGGCCGAGCGTCGCGTCCGCCCTCGCCAGCGTCGCCTCGCCGCGTTCGAGCCCCTCCGAGAGCCGCGCCGGATCGCGGCAGAGCTCGCCGATCAGGTGGGACTCGGCGTCGAGCGTCCGCTCGTCGTCCGGGCCGAACCGCTCGACGCACTCGCGGACCGCGCGCCGGAGCTCGGACGGGTCGCGCTCGCCCGTCACCTGGTTCCGCACCCACGCCGCCTGCACGCGCGACGCGATCGCGCCGGCGCGGTCCCCGAGCGCGTCGCGCAGGGCGACCGCCTCCTCGAGCAGCGGCAGCGCCTCGCGGACCTCCCCGAGCTCGGCGAGCGTCCGGCCGAGGGCGTGCAGCACCGACGCCCGGACGTCGGGCTGGCCGTCGAACGCCCCGTCGAGCTCGGGGACCATCTCCAGGAACGCGCTCCGGAGCCGCGTGTCGGCGCCCATCCCCCACGGGCCGGCGGCGCGGAGGATCCGCTCGAGGAGGAACGAGTTGATGGCGTCGGCCCGCGCCGTCTCCCGGCGCTGGGCGTGCTCGGCGCGGCGGCTCTTCGCCAGCAGGTGGAGGCTGACCGCGAGCGCGGCGATCAGCAGCGCGACGAACGCGAGGAGCCCCTTGTGGCGCCGCGCGAACTTCCGCGCGCGGTAGACGGCGCTCGGCGGCCGGGCGCGGATCGGCTCGTCGTTCCGCGTCCGGCGGAGGTCCTCCGCCAGCTCCGCCACCGAGGCGTAGCGCCGTTCGAGCGGCTTCTCGAGCGCGGTCCCGACGATCGTGTCGAGGTCTCCCCGCAGCCGCGGGTCGAGCGACGCGAGCCGGGTCGGCTCCTCCTCGCGGATCACCCGCACCGCCTCGGCCACCGAGCGCCCGGTCAGGACGTGGGGGAGGCGGCCGGTGGCGAGCTCGAACAGCAGGACGCCGAGCGCGTAGACGTCGGTCCGCTCGTCGATCGCGTCGACGTCGCCGACGGCCTGCTCGGGGCTCATGTAGCGGAGCGTCCCGATCAGGCTCCCGGCCTCCGTGTGCACGGTCGAGGCGCGCTCGTCCCGGCCCGAGGCGCGGGCGATCCCGAAGTCGAGCACCTTCGGCGAGCCGTCCGGGAGGACGAGGACGTTGTCCGGCTTGAGGTCGCGGTGGACCACGCCCTGCTCGTGGGCGTGCCGGACGGCGTCGCAGACGCGGACGAACAGGTCGATCCGCGCGTCGAGGTCGAGGCCGCGCTCCTCCGCGAAGCGCGTCAGCGGCGTGCCGTCGATCCGCTCCATCGCGAACCACGGCGCGCCGCCCGCGTCGTCGAGCGTCCCCGCGGCGTGGATCTGCGCGATCCCGGGGTGGCGCAGGCGGCCGAGGATCTCGATCTCGCGGCGGAAGCGACGGACCGCCTCGGCGCCGCCGATCCCGACCCGCATCACCTTCAGCGCGACCTCGCGGCGCGGGTGCTCCTGCTCGGCGGCGAAGACGATCCCCATGCCGCCCCGGCCGAGGCAGCCGGTGATGCGGAAGCCGGGGATCGCGTCGGGCGGGAGCGCGAGGGCGTCGAGGGAGAGCGCGTCGGCGAGCGGGGCCGACAGCTCCGACGACGTGGAGTCGCCGCCGGCGTCGTCGTGGGCGAGGAGCGACTCGAGCTCGGCCCGGACCTCGGGGGCGTCGGCGCACTCCTCGGCGAGGACGCGCGCCCGCTCCGTCGCCGACAGCGGCAGGAGGCGCCCGAACAGGTCGCGGATCCGTTCGGCCGAGTCGTCGGACATCGTCGCGTCGAGCCCCCGCGCGCTCGGGGAGGGCGGGACCCCGCCTCCCCGCGCCGGCTACGAGAGCCGCTCCTTCCACTCGCGCAGCTTCGTGAGGGCGTCGATCGGCGTGATCCGGTCGAGATCGACCCGCTTCAGGTCCTCGGCCATCCGTTTCTCCAGCTGGTCGAACAGGGACCCCTGGCTGCGCGCCGGCGCCGCCCGGCCGTTCGCGGACTCGCTCGCCGCGGGGCGGAGGTCGGGGTGGTTCGCCTCGAGGTCCTTCAGGATCGCCTGCGCCCGCTCGAGGACCGGCTTCGGCACGCCGGCGAGCCGCGCGACGTGGATGCCGTACGAGCGGTCCGACCCGCCCTCGACGATCTGGTGGAGGAAGACGATCTCCTCGCCCCACTCGCGGACGGCGACGTTCAGGTTGCACGCGGCGGGGAACGACTCCGTCAGCTCGATCAGCTGGTGGTAGTGGGTGGCGAAGAGGCCGCGGCAGCGGACCTTCTCGAGGAGGTGCTCGGAGATCGCGCGCGCGATCGCGAGGCCGTCGAACGTCGAGGTGCCGCGGCCGATCTCGTCGAGGACGACGAGCGAGCGGTCGGTCGCGTTGTTCAGGATGTTCGCGGTCTCGGTCATCTCGACCATGAACGTCGAGTGGCCGCGCGCGAGGTCGTCCGACGCGCCGACGCGGGCGAAGACGCGGTCGCAGACCCCGAGCGTCGCCCGCTTCGCCGGGACGAACGCGCCGACCTGCGCGAGGATCTGGAGGAGCGCGACCTGCCGGATGTACGTCGACTTGCCGGCCATGTTCGGGCCGGTGACGATCGCGAGGCGTCGTCGCTCGCCGTCGAGCCGGCAGTCGTTCGGCACGAACGTCGAGGCGCCCATCGTCGCCGAGAGGACGGGGTGGCGCCCCTCGACGATCTCGAGGGTCGTCCCGTCGTCGACCTCCGGGCGGACGTGGCCGTGCAGCGCGGCGCCGTCGGCGAGGGCGAACAGCACGTCGAGCTCGCCGAGCGCGCCGGCCGTCCGCTTCAGGCCGTCGAGCTCGGCGACGACCGCCTCGCGCACCGCCTGGAACAGCTCGGCCTCGAGCGCGAGCGCGCGCTCCTCGGCGTTCAGGACCTTCGTCTCGTACTCCTTCAGCCGGGGCGTGATGTACCGCTCGGCGTTCTTCAGCGTCTGCTTGCGCGCCCAGCCGGCGTCGGCGGCGTCCG
>JAUIEL010000380.1 GCA_030428825.1 bacterium | reverse complement strand
CCTTCGTGATCACGACGAACTGGACGATCAGGAGGATCGAGAAGACGATGATCCCGACCACGAGGTTGCCGCCGACGACGAAGTTGCCGAAGGCGTCGATCACCTCGCCCGCGTTCCCCTCCAGCAGGATCAGGCGGGACGACGCGACGTTCAGGCCGAGCCGGTAGAGGGTCAGGAAGAGGAGGAGCGACGGGAACGACGTGAACTCGCGCGGCGCCGGCGTCGCGATGACCGTGAACAGGACGAGGAGCGTGAACGTGATGTTGCACGCGAGCAGGACGTCGAGCAGCCCGGCCGGCAGCGGCAGGACGAGGAGCGACAGCATGAGCGCGACGGCGACCACGAGGCCGAGCTCGCCGCGGACCTGTCCCTGGCTCGGGTGGAGATCGTCGCTCATCGGTGGGCTCCGACCCGGCCGCGGGTCCGCATGACCGCCGCGAGCAGCTCGGCGACGGCCTGGTACAGGGTCGGCGGGATCTCGTCCCCGACCTCGACGGCGCCGTGGAGGGCGCGCGCGAGCGGGGGATCCTCGACGACCGGGACGCCCGACTCGCGGGCGATCTCGCGGATGCGGAGCGCGATCAGGTCGCGTCCCTTGGCGACGCACCGCGGGGCGTTCGCCGACGCCTCGTACTTCAGCGCGACGGCGTAGTGCGTCGGGTTGGTGACGACCACCGACGCGTCGGGGACCGCCTCCATCATGCGCGTCAGCGCCACCTCGCGCTGCTTCCGCTTGATGCGCCCCCGGACCTCCGGGTCGCCCATCGCGTCCTTGTTCTCCTGCTTCACCTCCTCCTTGGTCATCTTCAGGTCCTTCTCGTTCTGGCGGACCTTCAGGAGGTAGTCGAGGAGGCCGAGGGCGAGCAGCGTGCCGCCGACGAACAGCAGGAGCCGCACGATCAGCCGTCCCGCCTCGGCGACGAGCACCGGGAGGGAGTGCGTGACCATCAGCTCGCCGATCGTGGGGGAGACCGCGAGGTGGAACGCGATCGCCAGGAAGACGAACTTCAGGAGCGAGGTGAGGGTCTCGATCAGCGAGCGTCCGTTCACGAACTTCGAGATCGACACGGTGGGCGCGAGCTTCTCGGGGCGCGGTCGGAGCTTCGCCGGGACGTAGTGCAGACCGGTCTGGAAGAAGCTCGACACGAGCGCGGCGGGGACGAAGCCGAGGAAGAACGGGAGGAGCGCGCGCAGGGACGACTCGGCGGTCGCGCTGGCGAGCAGGATCGCGTCGTGATCGGTGGCGCTCGGCAGGCTCTCCGCGCACGCGTAGAGGATGCTCAGGAAGCGGGTCCGGACGCCGTCGCCGAACAGGATCGCGAGCCCGCCGCAGGTGAGGAGGAGGACCGCGAACGTCAGGTCGGGCGACCGCGGCACCTTGCCGTCCTCGCGCCCCTTTTGACGACGCTTCTCGGTCGGGTCCTCGGTTTTCTGTTCCTTGTCCTGGTCCGACATGTCCGCCTCAGCGCGCCGTCAGCGCGCCCGTGAGACGCTCGTGGAGGTGGATCGCCGCGTCGCCGACCGCCGGGACGAGGCGCGGGAGGAGGAGCGAGACCAGGAGGATCGCGACGAACATCCGGATCGCGAACGCGAAGTCGAAGATGTGCAGCTTCGGGAGGACGCGCGCGGCGATGGTCGTGAACGAGGTCAGGACCAGCAGGAGGATCGCGCCGGGGAGGGCGAGCGCGATGCCGCGGGTCACGACGTCGATCGAGTCGGCGGCGAGCGTCGTCGCGAGGAGCTCCGGGGCGGCGAGCGCGCCGGGGGGGACGAGCGCGAACGACTCCCGGACCGTCCGGAGGAGGAGCTCCAGCCCGCCGAGCTCGACGAACAGGATCAGCCCGAGCGCCTCGAACAGGCGGGCGAGCAGCGGGACCGAGCGCCCGGTGACCGGGTCGATCTGGCTCGAGGCGTTCAGGCCCATCTCCTGCCCCAGGAAGTCGCCGGCCACGCCGAGGAGGTGGAACACGAGCGAGAAGCCGAACCCGATCGCGAGGCCGATCCCGAGCTCGAACGGCAGCAACGCCAGGGTCGCGATCGGACCCGGCCGGCCGACCGTGGAGACGCCGAACGGCGCGGGGACCAGGACCAGCGCGAGGATCAGGGCCGTGGCCAGCCGGACCATCTTCGGCGCGCCCGGACCCGCCAGGAGCGGGAACGCGCTCGCCACCGCGAGGACGCGGGCGATCGGCAGGATCGGCAGCTCTTGGAGCCAGACGTCCAATCGTCAGCCCCGCATCGGGAGGACGTCGCGCAGGAGGGGGATCGTGAACTCCATCAGCGCGCGGAGCATCCACGGCGCGAGGACGCAGGTCATCAGGACCGCGGTCACGATCTTCGGGACGATCGTCAGCGTCTGCTCCTGGAGGTTCAGCACGGTCTGGACGATCGCGAGCACGAGCGCCAGCAGGAGGACCGACGCCAGCAGGGGCGCCGCGACCTTCAGCGCGGTCAGCAACGTCGTGCGGGCGAACTCGATGGCGGTGTTCGGGTCCATGGGCTCCCTCTCAGGTCGCGCCGAACGACAGGGCGAGCGACTGCACGATGAGCGTCCAGCCGTCGACGAGGATGAACAGCAGGATCTTCAGCGGCATCGCGATCATCGTCGGCGGCAGCATGAACATGCCGAGCGCCAGGAGGATGGCGGCGACGACCATGTCGATCAGCACGAACGGCAGGAAGAGGATGAACCCCATCCGGAACGCCGTGCGCAGCTCGGACAGCACGAACGCCGGCACCGTGACCCGGAACGGCAGCTCCTCCGGGGTGCGCGGACGTTCCGCCTCGGCGAGCTCGAGCGCGAGGAAGACGTCCTCCTCCCGCGTGTGGCGCAGCATGAACGTCTTCAGCTCGTCGGCGGCCGCCTCCAGCGCCTCGGTCATCGGCAGGCGTTCGTCGAGGTACGGCTCGATCGCCTCGTCGTGGACCTTTCCGAACGTCGGGGACATGACGGCGCTCGTGAGGAACAGCGCGAGCCCGACGAGGATCGGGTTCGGGGGGAGCTCCTGCGCGCCGATCGCGCGGCGCACGAACGAGAGGACGATGATGATCCGCGTGTAGCAGGTGAGCGTCAGCAGGAGCGCCGGCAGGAAGACCAGCGTCGACAGCAGGAGCATGACGCGGATCGGCGCCGCGAGCTCGCGCACGGTGTCGTCGAGGGACCCGGCCGTCGCCGCCGGGTCGTCCCCGTCGCGCGGCACGGTCGCGGGGGCGGCGGGCTTCGCCACCAGGCCGTTCGCCGGGTCGACGACGTCGTGGACCACCGCCGGCTCCGCCTGCCGGGCCGTCGCCGAGGCGGCCGCGACGAGCACGAGCAGTCCGGCGACGAGGAGGCGGGTCATCGGGCGGCGGCCCCGAAGGTGCGGAAGACGTCGTCGAACGTCGGTTCCCCCTCGCGGTCCTCCTCCGGCGGGAGCTCCTCGACCCGCCCCCCGTCCTCGAGGACCGGCTCGACGCTGGCGAGGAAATGGATGCCGCGCTCGGAGTTCCCGATCAGGTACCTGCGATCGCCGCAGCGGACCAGGTGGATCAGGCGGCGCCCGCCGAGCGGGACGGTGTCGACGACGCGGACCTGGCCGTTCTTCGGCCCCGTCTTCGCCCCGCGCTTCACCAGGAGGAGCGTGGCGGCGAGGAGGGCGATCAGGAAGACCGTCACCGTCCCGAGGCCGTCGAAGGCCGGCGCGAGGCCCGGCATCCCGGGGGCGGCGGCGCCGAGCGGCGTCTCGCTCCTGACTCCGAGCGCCGGCGCGTCTCGGGCGACGTCCGCGGCCTCGACGGCCGGAGGTCCGTCGGCAGGCTCGGCCTTCGCCCGGGCGGTGGGGGGGCGTCCGTCGGCGGCGATCGATCCGGCGAGGACGCCGGCCACGGCCGCGAGGACGGAGAAGATCAGGACCCGACGGAGACCGGCTCCGGCGGGCTTCGCGCGCACCACTTCGTTCATGTCACCACGCTCTGCGACGGGTCCGGCGCCGCCGCTCGCGGCCTCGGTCGTCGGAGACGTGGTCGGCAAGAACTGCCGTCCGGCTTGAGACGGACGGAAAGTTCTTCCGGACCGGCGGCCTCGCCCGGGGAGCGTGGACCCGGGCGGGGCGGGGTCGGCTCAGCGGGTCAGGTCGAGGCGGGACCCTCCGAGGTTCGGCGCGGCCTGTCCGAGCTCGCGGCGGCGCCGTCGCACGCGGGCGAGGTCGCGGCCGACCCCGTCGCGGATCACGACGAGGTCGTCGATCAGCTGCTGGAAGCGACCCATCACGCGATCGAGGCGGGAGCGGACGTCCGGGAATCGGGACGCGTCGAGCTCGGTCCGCGACGACGCGGCGCGGAGCGCGGCGACCCGGGCGAGGACCGGCTCGATCGAGCGCGGGTCGTCGGCGTTCGCCCGGTCGAGGGCGTCGCCGAGGGACCCGATCGCGCGCTCGACGGCGCCGAGCTCGCGGTCAGACATCGGAGCCGGAGGCGTGGATGGCATCGAATCCCTCCTTCAGGGTCGAGAGGAGCCGCTCCGCGTGCGCGACCGCGGCGAGGTCGGGCGTCGCGGTGGGGCGGAGGAGCTGGGTCAGGACGAACTCGTACAGGGCCGAGAGCTGCTCCGCGATCTCGCCGCCCCGCTCGTGGTCGAGCGCGCCGAGGAGCTCGGCGACCAGCGCGGACGCCTTGCCGACGTGGGCGCGGAAGCCGTTGGCGTCGTCGTCCGCGCACGCGCGGCGCGCCCGCTCGAGCGACGTCAGGGCGCCCTGGTACACCTTCACCACGAGCCCGATCGGGCTCTCGGTCAGGATGCTCTCTCGCTGATAGGCGGCGGCGTGGGAGTGGTTCATGGTCGCGGTCATGGTCTCCTCGTTCAGAGCCCGAAGCCGATGGTGCCGACGTACGCCTGCTGGCTCTGGAGCTGGCCGATGAGCTGCTCGAGGGCGGCGAATCGGAGGCGCAGGAACTCCTCGTGGGACTCGAGCTGGTCCTCGAGGTAGTCGACCTTGTCGTCGATGTCCTCGATGTTCGTGTTGAGCGTGTCGAGTCGGCCCTTGATCAGCCCGGAGACCGGGTCGAGGACGTCGTCGAGGAGCGCCTCGGCCTTCACGAAGAAGCCGTCCGCGCCGACGGTCAGCTCGCCGGTCCCCGCCTGGTCGCCGGAGTAGAGGAGCTTCACGCCCTCCACCGAGGTCCCGTCGTCGGCGGTGAGGAACTGCCCCTCGCCGGTCGCCGCCTCGCCGTTGATCGTCCCCTGGACGTCGAGCCCGGCGGCCGTCACCCCCGCGGCGCCGACCCCGCTCTGGCTGAGCGCGGAGAGGTTCGACGCCACGGTGAAGCTCGAGGCGGAGCCGTAGTCGCCGGCGTCGAACTGGAGCGTCCCGCCGTCGTTCGAGGCGGTGATGTCGATCCCCGCGGCCGAGAGCGCGTCGTTCAGCTTGTCGACGGCCGTGTCGATGTCGTCGCCGGCGGAGAGCTCGACCTCGACGCTCTCGTCGCCCTGCGTGATGGTGATCGTCTCGTCGGTGAGGAGGCCGACGCCCGAGAACGCCGACGACGCGGCGCCCGAGGCCTTGGTCGCGGCCTGGGTGATGTCGATGGCGTAGGTGCCGAACGCGACGGTGTCGGGGACCGCGTACAGGGCGAGGTTGTTCCCGGTGACGAAGTCGCCCTTGGTGGTCAGCAGCCCGACGACGTCGTCGAGGTTCTCCTTCGCGGCGGCGTCGAAGTCCGCCTCGTTGAAGGTGAGCGTGCCGTCGGCGTTCAGGTCGATGCCGATCTCGCCGAGCGTCGAGAGCGAGCTCCCGGGGAAGCCGCCGGACGAGATGGCGCCGAGGACCTTGTTCTTGATCGACACGACGGCGGACTCGCCGTTGAACAGGCCGCCCTTCTCGGCTCCCTCCGGCACCTCGATCTCCGAGTTGACGAAGTTGATCAGGTCCGAGTGCGCGTCGACGTACTTCTTGACCTTCTCCTTGATCTTCCCGAGGTCGGCGTCGACGCTGATCGTGGTCGTCCCCTCCGCGAGCGCGGTGAACGACACCCCGTCGACGACGTCGTCGAAGTTGTTCGTGGAGCGCTCGACCGTCAGGCCGTTCACGGTGATCTGCGCGTTGCTGGCGGCCTGGAGGTTGCCGAACGACGAGAGCGACCCGCCCGTGAAGCCGCTCAGGTCGACGCTGAACGAGTTCTCCTCGCCGGTCTCGTCGGACGTCAGCACGAGCTGGTAGGGGTCGGTGTCGGCGCCGGTGTTGACGATCGTCGCGGTGACGCCGAGGTCGGCGTCGTTGATCGCGTTCCGGACGTCCTCGAGCGTGTTGGTCGACGAGCCGCTCAGGTCGATGGCGGTGGTCTGGCCGTCGATCGTGATCGAGATGGAGCCGGTCCCGGCGTTCGTGGTGTCGAAGTCCGCGAACCCGTTCGAGCTGTCGCTCTGCGCCTTGGCGAGCGAGTCGACGGTCACGGTGAACGAGCCGGAGGCGGCGTCGCCGGTGGCGCTGGCGCTGGCGATGGTCGAGTCCGAGGAGGTCGCCTTGTAGGAGAGGAGGTCCTGGGACTTCTTGACGTCGTCGGCGGCCGCGTGGAGCGCGTCGAGCTTCTGCTCGAGCGTCTTGTACTTCGCCTTGAGCTGGCTGAAGGAGCTCTTCTGCTGCTCGAGGAGGTTGATCGGCTTCGCCTTCACCCCCAGCAGGGCGTCGATCAGGGCGCCGGTGTCGATGCCGGTCGCGAGTCCTCCGAAGGAGATCAGGGGCGCAGCCATCTTCGAGCTCCTTTGCGAGGGGATCGGACGTGGGGGGAGGGACGGCGGGCGGGAGGAGGAGGGGGGCGGGCGAGGCCGGGTCGGAGCCCAGGGGCTCCGACCCGACGTCGCCGCGCGCCGCGCTCGGGATCAGCCGGACAGCAGCGAGAGGGCCGACTGCGGCTGGACGTTCGCCTGGGCGAGGACCGACAGGGCGGCCTGCTGGACGATCGAGTTCCGCGTCAGGTCGGCCGACTCGGAGGCGACGTCGAGGTCGCGGATCCGGGACTCGGCGGCGGTCAGCGTCTCGACCTGGACGG
>JAUIEL010000379.1 GCA_030428825.1 bacterium | reverse complement strand
CGAGCAGCAGGCGGGGATGCTCGCGCACGTCACGTTCACCTCCGACTACCAGGCGGTCGAGGGCGCGGATCTCGTGGTCGAGGCGGCGACCGAGGACGAGGCGCTGAAGGGGCGGATCTTCGGCCAGGTCGAGCCGCTCGCCAAGCCGGACGCGATCCTGACCAGCAACTCGTCGCACCTCGAGCCGGAGGTGATCTTCGCCGCGGTCGCGAACCCGGCGCGGACCGGCGTCGTCCACTACTTCTTCCCCGCCGAGCGGAACCTGGTGGTCGAGGTCGTCCCCGGCGAGCGGACCGACCCCGCGATCACGCGCTGGCTCCTGTCGTTCTACGAGGCGATCGGGAAGGTGCCGATCGAGGTGAGGTCGCGCTACGGCTACGCGCTCGACCCGGTCTTCGAGGGGGTGTTCCTCGCGTCGGCGAAGCTCGCCGAGGCGGGCGTCGCGACGACGAAGCAGATCGACGCGGTGGCGACGAAGGCGCTCGGCCTGACCGTCGGCTCGTTCACGGCGATGAACCTGACCGGCGGCAACCCGATCACCGCGGTCGGGCTCGACCACTACACGACGAAGATCCACCGCTGGTTCGCGACCCCGACCAACCTGAAGGAGAAGGTCGAGAGCGGCGAGCCGTGGGAGGTCCCCGGCCGGAAGGAGCAGGTCGAGGTCGACGACGCCACGGCGGCGAAGGTGACCGACGCGCTGCGGGGCGCGTACTTCGGGATCGTCGGCGAGATCGTCGACGCCGGGCTGGTGTCGGTCGCCGACCTCGACATGGCGCTCGAGCTGGCGCTCGACATGAAGCCCGCGTTCCGATTCATGAACGAGCTCGGCACGAAGGAGGCGCTCCGCCTCGTCCGCGCCTACGCGGCGGACCACCCGGGCTTCCCCGTCCCCCGTTGCATCGCCGAGCGGGGCGAGAACGACGAGCCGTTCGACGTCCCCGTGATCCAGCGGCGCGACGAGGACGGCGTGGCGGTCCTGACGATCCGCCGTCCGAAGGTCCTGAACGCCCTGAACCAGTCGGTGTTCGACGAGCTCCGCGCGAAGGCGGCCGAGCTGAAGGCGGACCCTTCGATCCGGGCGGTCGTGCTGACCGGGTTCGGTCGGAAGGCGTTCGTGTCGGGCGCGGACGTGAACTTCCTCGCCCGGATCGAGACCGCCGCGGAGGGCGAGGCGACATCGGCCGACTCCCAGGGAGCGCTCCAGGCGCTCGCCGACCTCGGCAAGCCGACGGTCTGCGCGTTGAACGGCCTCGCCTTCGGCGGCGGCAACGAGCTCGCCATGGCGTGCACCCTCCGGATCGCGCGGAAGGGGCTGCGGCCGCTCGCGGGGCAGCCGGAGACGAACCTCGGCATCATCCCGGGCGCCGGCGGGACCCAGCGGCTGCCGCGGATCGTCGGCTTCGAGCGGGCGGCCGAGATGATGCGGACCGGACGCCCGATCTCGTCGACCGAGGCGCTCACCTGGGGCCTGATCTCGGAGGAGGTCGACGGCGACCTCGTGGGACGGGCGGTCGAGCTGGCGCGCGGGCTCGCGGACGGGACGGTCGAGGCGCCGCCGTTCGAGACCGGACCGCTCGCGGACGTCCCCGACGCCCTCCCCGAGCTCGACATCGGGCACCGCAGCCGGGCGGTCGACGCGATCCTCTGCCGCGTCGTCCTGGACGGGGCGAAGCGGCCGCTCGTGGAGGGGATCGCGCTCGAGGCCCGCGCGTTCGGCGAGATCTGCGCCACCCGGGACATGCGGATCGGCGTCGAGAACTTCCTCCGGAACGGCCCGCGCGCCAAGGCGGAGTTCGTCCACGGCTGACCCGGCCCGGTTCGTTTCCGCGCGCGACGGCGGCGCGCCCCGAGCCGGGGCGCGCCGCCGTCTGTTACATTCTCGGCATGACCCGAGAGAGCACGCAGGAGTCGCTCCTCTCCCGCGTGCGCGACCCCGCCGACGACGCGTCCTGGCGGGAGTTCGACGCCAAGTACCGGGACCTCGTGCTCCGGTACTGCCGGCGCCGCGGGATCTCGCCGCACGACGCCGAGGACGTCCGCCAGCTCCTGATGATGGGACTCGCGCGATCGATGCGGACCTTCTCGTACCGCCCCGATCGCGGCCGGTTCCGCGACTACCTCTACCGGGGCGTGCGGAATGCGATCTCGCGCCAGCTTTCGCGTCGGATCGACGGCGCGGCGCCGCTATTCCCCGGCGAGGCGGAGGAGCTGGTCGACCCCCGGCCGTCCGCCGCGGACGAGGCGTGGGAGACCGAGTGGCGCGGCCATCACCTCCGGCAGGCGATGGCGAAGGCGGAGCGGGTCTTCCGAGGCCGCTCGCTCGACGTCTTCCGACGGCTCCTCGCCGGGGACGCGGCGGGCGACGTCGCCGCGGCCTTCGGCATGAACGTCGAGGCGGTCTACAAGGTGAAGGAGCGGGTGCGGATGTTCCTCGAGGAACGGGTGCTCGAACAGCTCGCCGAGGAGGAGTTCCCGGACCATGACGGCCCGTGACTCCTCCGGCGCGTCGGACGCGGAGTTCGACTTCGCGGGCGAGGCGTGGCTCGACCACCTCGTCGAGGCGCTCGAGGTCCCCGAGCTCGGCTCGATCGGGCCGTACGAGATCCTGGAGGAGGTGGCGCGCGGCGGGCAGGGCGTGGTCTACCGGGCGCGGCAGGTCGAGACCCGGCGCGAGATCGCGCTGAAGCGGTTGGTCGAGGGGCGCCACGCGAGCGAGGCGGCGCGGCGTCGGTTCGAGCGCGAGATCGAGGCGGCGGCGACGCTCGACCACCCGGGGATCGTCACGCTGTTCGGAGTCGACCGGGTCGACGGCGTGCCGGTCGTCGCGATGCAGTGGATCGACGGCGTCCCGATCGACGACTGGGCGCGCGCCGTCCCGTCCGGTCCGCGGCGCCGCGAGGAGCGCCTCCGCCTCTTCCTGAGGGTCTGCGACGCGGTCGAGCACGCGCACCGCCGCGGGATCCTCCACCTCGACCTGAAGCCGTCGAACGTGCTGGTCGACCGGGACGCGAACCCCCACGTCGTCGACTTCGGCCTGGCGCGGATGATCGACCGCGACCTCGACCTGACGCGGACCGGGACGTTCCTCGGGACGCTCGCCTACGCCTCCCCGGAACAGCTCGAGGGCGGGCGTCGCCGTCTCGACGCGCGGAGCGACGTCTACTCGCTCGGCGTGATCCTGTACGAGCTGCTCCTCGGCGAGCGGCCGTTCGCGTTCGAGGACGGGGTCACGCCGGCGCTCGCGGCGAAGGGGCGGGGAGCGCCGCGCGCCGCGGAGGGACGCCGCCTCGGCCTCGGCGGCGAGCTCGACGCGATCGTCCTGAAGGCGCTCGCCCCGCGCCGGGAAGAGCGGTACGGCAACGTCTCCGCGCTCGCGGACGACCTCCGCCGCCTCCTCGACGGCCGCCCCGTCCTCGCCCACCCGCCGGGGATCGCCTACGACCTCGCGAAGCTCGCCCGCCGTCACCCCGGCGCGACCGCGCTCGGACTCCTCTCGCTCCTCCTGGTGATCGCCGGCGCGATCCAGTCGTGGCGCCACGCGGCGGAGCTGCGCGCGGAGCGGAACGCGCAGGCGGCCGCCCGGCGCGACGCCGAGCGGGCCGAGGAGCGGGCGACCGCGGCGGCGGAGACGGCGGACGGGATCCTCCGGTTCCTCCTCTCCGACGTGTTCGAGCTCGCGCTCCCCCAGAACCTCGGCGCGGACCTGACGCTCGGCGGCCTGCTCGACGTCGCGGCCGAACGGAGCGCCGAGCGGTTCGCCGCCCGGCCGAGCGTCGAGGCGAGGGTCCGGCTCACGCTCGGCGAGGTCTACCGACGGCTCGGCCGGTACGACGCGGCCGAGCGCGAGCTCCTCCGGGCGGACGCCCTCTTCCCGGCGGACCCGGAGCACGAGCCCCTGCGCGGGCGCGTGGCGAAGCAGCTCGGCCACGTCTACGCGCAGTCGGGCCGCGAGCCGGAGGCGATCGTCCGTTTCGAGGAGGCGCTCGAGCGGATCGGCGACGCCCCGGCGCCGCGCGCCGACCTCGAGCAGGGGATCGGGATGTGCCGGCTCGCGCGCGGGGACGTGGTCGGGGCGACCGTCGCGTTCGAACGGAGCCTCGAGGTCGTGGTGGCGCACGGCCTCGACGACGCGCGCCGGGTCCTGGCGACCAGCGGCCTCGGGATCGCGCGGGCGAAGGCGGGCGACTTCCCGGGGGCGCGCGACCGGTACGAGGAGGCGCTGGCCGACGCGCGCCGGGCGTTCGGGCCGGACGACGAGCGGGTGGCGGAGGTCCTCGCGATGCTCGCCGACCTCGACGAGGCGGAGGGGAAGAAGGACGACGCCATCCGACGCTCCCGCGCGTCGCTGCGGATCATGGAGCTCGTCTACGGGGACGGGCACCCGCTCGTCGCCGCGGCGCTCGGCGACCTCGGCGGCCTGCTCGACGCGCCGGGCGAGCTCGACGAGGGGGCGGCCCTGATCGAGCGCGCGATCGCGATCAACGTGGCGGTCCGCGGGGACGACTCGGTCTTCACGGCGTTCCACCGTTGTCGTCTCGGGAAGAACCTCGTGCTCCGCCGGAGGTACGACGACGCGATCCCGGTCCTCGCCGGCGCGATCGCTCGCGTCGAGGCGTCCCGGGGCCGGCTCGATCCGTGGGCGCGCGTCGGCCGCGAGACGCTGGCGCGCGCCTACTACCACTCGGGGCGACAGGACGAGGCGGAGCGGGAGGTCCGCGCGCTGATCGAGATCCGCGACGCGCTCGGGATGCCGGACTGGGCGCGCAGCCGGCTCGACGAGTTCCTCGCCCAGATCGAGCTGGCCTGCGGGCGCCCGGACGAGGCGGCCGAGCGGCTGGAACGGACGCTCACCGCGCTCGCGCGCTCGGAGCGAATCCCGCGCGCCGCGCTCGCGGCGCGGGTCGAGGCGTGGCAGGCGGGCTTCCGCCTGTTCGGGGCGGACGACGGGGCGGACCGTCTCGAGGCGCTCGCCGCCCGGCTCGGCGTCGTGGAATGAACGGCCGGGAAGGCGAATTCGACGAGATTCGAGTCAGGGGTCGCCACGGCGGCGGCTACTCGCCCCTCGAAGCGGGAGCGAGCCGCCGACCGTCGGTCGAAGCGTGCGTCGTTCCCCGAACCCCCGGCCCCGAGAGAGAGGAACCCCCCATGCTCCGGACCGTCACCACCTTCGCCGCGTGCGTCGCGCTCTCCGCCTCGGCGGCGGCGCAGCTCACGGAGTCCGAGATCGCCCCCTCGAGCCCCGACTCGCGCCGGTACGGCCGCTCGGTCGACCTCGACGGCGCGCGCGGGGTCGCGGGCGCGACCGACGTGCCGACCGGCCCGTTCCTCCCGCCGGGGCGGGCGTTCGTCTTCGAGCGCGCCGACGCGGCGTGGACGACCGTCGCCGCGCTCGCGGCCCCGAACCCGAGCGAGGCGTACGGGGACGCGGTGGCGGTCTCCGGCGACGTGGCCGTCGTCGGAGACGCCGGCGCGCCGGCGGACACGCCGGAGGCCGCGACCGCGGTCGGCGCCGCGCACGTCTTCACGTTCGACGGCATCCAGTGGAGCCTCGCCCAGAGCCTTCAGTCCGGGATCGCGGGGGACGGCTTCGGACGGAGCGTCGCGGTCGACGGCGAGACCATCGTCGTCGGCGCCCCGGATCTCCCCCCGGGCGCGCTCGCCCCGTCGTCGGCGCGGGTCTACCGGCGCACGAACGGCGTCTGGACGAAGGTCGCGGACCTCCTCGGCCTCACGACCGCCGTCGGCGACCGGTTCGGGGCCGCGGTCGGCATCCACGGCCCGGCGATCGCCGTCGGCGCCCCCCACGACGACGCGCACGGGGGGACGGCGGACGTCTTCGAGGAGAGCGGCGGCGTCTGGAGCCAGACGGCGCACCTCGCCGCCGGGCCGCTGGCGGGGAGCGCGCACTTCGGCGAGGCGCTCGCGGTCCACGGCGGCCGGGTCCTCGTCGGCGCCCCGGACTGGAGCGGCTCCGTCGGAGCGGCGATCCTGTACGAGGACCTCCCGGGGATCGGCTGGAACGAGGCGCACGTCTTCCAGAAGGGCCCGTTCGGCGCCGCGTTCGACCGCTTCGGCGCGGACGTCGACCTCGACGGCGAGCGGGTCGTCATCGGCACGCCCGGGGAGTCGCTCGTCGGGCCGGGCCAGGGGCCGCCGGTCGGCGTCGCCTACGTCGGCGTCGAGGACGGCGGCGCGTGGTCGCTCCACCGGATCGAGCCCGAGTCGGTGGTCGTGATCGGGCTCGGATCGGCGGTGGCGATCTCCGGGCCGCGCGTCGCCGCCGGCAACCCGACCGGGAAGGTCCCGGGGCGGGTGCAGGTGTCGTTCGTCGCGCCCGCCGGCGAGGCGCTCGACGCGAACACCGACACGCTCTCGGTCTCCGGCGGCGGGACCCAGGCCCTGCTCGTCGACCTCCCGGCCGCGGTCGCGGGGCACACGTTCCTCTTCCTCGGCTCGCTCTCCGGTGCGTCGCCGGGTCTTCCGCTCCCGAACGGCGGGACCCTCGCGCTGAACCCGGACCCGTACTTCTTCTTCACGTTCGCGAACCCGACGGCCGGGCTCCTCGCGCCGGGGACCGGGACGCTGGACGGCGCGGGGAACGCCGCCGGCGCGTTCTTCGTCCCCGCGGGCGCGTTCCCGACCGCGGTCGGCCTGACCTTGCACCACGCGGCGGTCGTCTTCGCGCCGGGGACGTTCGAGGTCACCGGCGCGACGAACTCCGTCCCGATCACGTTCGTCCCGTGACGCCGTCCGCCGCGTAGAGGTCGGCGCCGCCGTCCCCCCCTCCCCCCGCGGCGCGGACCTCGCTCACGATCCGCGCCGTCGCGAGGAGCGCGGTCTCGAGGTGCGGCGCGAACGGCGCCCTCCGCGCCCGCTCGAGCGCCGCTCGGGCGGGCGCGACCTCCTCCTCCGGACCGTCCGCGAGCGGGTCGTCCGGCAGCCGGTCGTACTCCGCGCGGTGGTCGGTCGTCGGCGCGAGGAAGCCGCGCAGACCGACGCCTCCGGCGAGGGTCGCCTGGAGGCGGAGGCAG